>NZ_JAAKZX010000139.1 GCF_011045025.1 Streptomyces ureilyticus | reverse complement strand
CCCCCACCACGGCGAACGCCCCCGCAGCCCCCTGAGCCGCCAGCACGAAGGACGCGATCAGCGGGCCGACCGCGTTGCCGAAGCGCACCGCCAGCACTCGCATCCCCTGCACTCGGGCCAACTGGTCTTGTTCCGTGAGCCTTGGTGGGAGGGCACCCACCGCCGGCATGAAGACCGCGTCGACGACGCCGAAGAGCACGGCCACGACGTACAGCGGCCACAATCGAGGGCCGTCGATCCCGGTCAGTGCGGCGGCGCCCAGTACCACCGCGCACCGTACGACGTCGCTGGCAAGGAGAACGCGGCGTGGGCCGAAGCGGTCGGCGAGTACGCCGCCGCCGAGCATGAGGACAGCGCGGGGTATCGCCCCGACGGCGAGAACGGCGCCGACCTGTGCGGGACCGGCGGCGCGGATGGCGGTCCAGGAAAGGATCAGGTAGTACGCGACGTCACCGGTGACCGACGTGGTGTAGGCGCCCAGCCAGCGCAGGACGTTCGGGTCGCGGAAGGCGGGCCGCGCAGTCATGCCTCGTCGGCGAGAAGCGGGAACAACTGAAGGTGTACGGCCACTCGTTCGGCCCCGTCTGCGGGCTCGCGCTCCCGGTAGCTCTCGACCACCCGCAACAACTCACCCTTCATCGTGTCGAGTTCACCGGGTGTCATACGCAGCATGTAGCTCATGAATCCGCTGACGCCGAACCATTCGTCGGGCAGCACCGGCACCACCTCGGCAGCCACCCTGCGCAACGTCTCCCCGTCGGCCAGGGCCACGGCCTGCGCGTACGCACGGCTGTCGGCGGAGTCCGGTGCCGTGGCCGGATCGTGCAGCGAGATCCGGTGCAGTGCCCGCCACCAGCGGTCCCGCTTCGTCCCCCGCTCCGTGTCCTCCTCGATCAGCCCGCCCGCCGCGAGCCGCCGCAGGTGATAGCTGGCCGCACCGGAGTCCAGCTCGAAGTGAGCCGCCAACTGCCGCACGGTGGCAGGTCCTTGCTGTCGCAGCCGGTTCAGCAACGCGAGCCGCGTGGGGTGCGCCAGCACGCGCAGCGCGGCCGTGTCGAGAGTGATGTCGGTCGTGCCGTCGTCCGCCATGACGCGCAGCGTAGAACGCGAACAACCCTTCCGGAAGACTTGTTCGCGAACATCTCTTCGCGAACGTCTCTTCATCAACGCTGCATCAACAACTGACTCGCGGTCCACACGAGTTGTGTGCGTACGATGTCCGAGCAGCTGGTTCGCCCCGCCCGCCAGGCGGGAGGCGTCGTAAGAGGGAACCCGGTGGGAATCCGGGACTGCCCCGCAGCGGTGAGTGGGAACGAACGTCGTTATACGCACTGGATCCGTCCGACGGATCCGGGAAGCGACGGCCAGTAGGTGCCATGTCCTCGTACGGAGGACAGGGTGTGCTCGCGAGTCCGAAGACCTGCCAACTGCCCGTGCGCCACCGGTGCGTACGGCGATCTCGGCGGCCTCGTGGGAGGGTCGGCGGAGCAGGCGGGCAGCGTGTGACGAGGCTTCGCCGATCTGCCGTTCCTTCGCGTCGGACGTCCCGGGATCCTCACCGCGACTCGCGAAGGGCAGAGTTACGTGACCGACCGCTCCCCCACCCCGCAGGTCCGTGCCACCGTGCACGGCTGGCCCCGGCAGGGCCCGTCCCGTGAGCTGAAGAAGGCTGTCGAGGGCTACTGGGCCGGCCGAGTGACCGGCGACCAGCTGCGCACGACCGCGGCCGGCCTGCGCCGCGACGCCTGGCAGTGGCTCGCCGACGCCGGAATCTCCGAAGTGCCCACCGGGGACTTCTCGTTGTACGACCACATGCTCGATGCCGTCGTCATGACAGGTGCCGTCCCCGCCCGCCATCGCCTCGCCTTCGACGCGGACCCGCTCGACGGCTACTTCGCCATGGCACGTGGCGCCGACACTGCGGCGCCGCTGGAGATGACCAAGTGGTTCGACACCAACTACCACTACCTCGTACCGGAGTTGGGCCCCGACACGGTCTTCGCGGCCGACACGCGCGAGCCAGTCGGCCAACTGCGCGAGGCCGTTGCACTCGGCCACACCGGGCGGCCCGTACTCGTCGGCCCGATCACCTTCCTGCTCCTGTCGAAGCCCGCGCCCGGCGCCCCGGCCGACTTCCAGCCGCTCACACTCCTGGACCGGCTGCTTCCCGTGTACGCCGAACTGCTCGCCGATCTCCGTGCGGCGGGCGCGAGTTGGGTACAGCTGGACGAGCCCGCGCTGGTGAAGGACCAGTCCCCCTCCGTCCTGAACGTCACGGCCCGCGCGTACCGTGACCTCACCTCGCTCACCGACCGGCCGAAGCTGCTCGTCGCCTCGTATTTCGACCGGCTCGGCGAGGCGCTGCCCGTGCTCGCCCGGTCCGCCGTCGAGGGGCTGGCGATGGACTTCACCGGGCCGGCCGCCGCGAACCTGGACGCGCTCGCGGCGGTGGGCGGGCTGCCCGGCAAGCGGCTCGTCGCGGGCGTGGTCGACGGCCGTAACGTATGGATCAGTGACCTGGAGCGGTCGCTGGCCACCCTGGCCACGCTGCTCGGGCTCGCCGAGCGGGTGGATGTGGCGCCGTCCTGCTCACTGCTGCATGTGCCGCTCGACGTCGCGGTCGAGCGTGACCTCGATCCGCAGGTGGCTCGCTGGCTGGCCTTCGCGCGGCAGAAGACGGCGGAGGTGGTGACACTGGCGCGCGGTCTCACCGAGGGATCCATCGCTCCTCAAGTCGCCGCCAACCGTGCCGTGTTGGCCTCCCGTGCCGCCTCCTCTCTCACCCGTGATCCCGCCGTACGGGCCCGCTGCGCGGCGGTCGCACCAGAGGACGCCCGGCGGCCCCAGCCGTTCGCCGAACGGTCGGCCGCCCAGCAGGCCCGGCTCCAACTGCCCCCGCTGCCCACCACATCCATCGGCTCGTTCCCGCAGACCCGCGAACTGCGCCTGGCACGCGCTGACTTGAGGGCCGAACGGATCAACGAGGCGGCGTACGAGGAGCGTATCCGCGCCGAGATCCGCGACACGATCGCCTTCCAGGAGAAGGCCGGGCTCGACGTCCTCGTACACGGCGAACCCGAACGCAACGACATGGTGCAGTACTTCGCCGAACAGCTCACCGGCTACCTCGCCACGCAGCACGGCTGGGTCCAGTCGTACGGCACCCGTTACGTACGGCCGCCGATCCTGGCCGGTGACGTCTCGCGTCCCACGCCGATGACGGTGGCGTGGACCTCGTACGCGCAGTCGCTGACCGAGCGCCCCGTCAAGGGCATGCTCACCGGGCCGGTCACGCTGCTGGCCTGGTCCTTCGTACGCGACGACCAGCCGCTCGCCGACACCGCGCGCCAGGTGGCGCTGGCGCTTCGCGACGAGGTGGCCGACCTGGAGGCCGCCGGAACGGCCGTCGTCCAGGTCGACGAGCCCGCGCTGCGCGAGGCGCTCCCGCTGCGCCGGGCCGCCCGGCCCGCGTATCTGGCCTGGGCCACGGAGGCGTTCCGGCTGGCCACCTCCGCCGTACGCGCGGACACCCAGATCCATACGCACATGTGTTACGCGGAGTTCGGTGAAATCCTCGACACCGTCGAGGATTTGGACGCCGACGTGATCAGCCTGGAGGCGGCCCGCTCGAAAATGCAGATCGCGGACGAACTCGCCGCGGCCGGCTATGCGCAGGCGGTCGGACCTGGCGTGTACGACATCCACGCGCCTCGCGTCCCGGAAGAGCGGGAGCTGACCGATCTGATCGACCGGGCGCTGCTCGCCGTACCGGCCGAGCGACTGTGGATCAATCCCGACTGCGGTCTGAAGACCCGGAGTTGGGCCGAGGCCGGGCCGGCGTTGGAACGGATGACGGCGGCGGCACGGCGCGTACGCGCTGCCCTTCCGGGCTGAGGCTGCGGCTGTGGACCCGGGTCCCGTTCGCCACGGGACCCGGGTCCGTTGACACGGCCAAGCACTCTACGGACAGTGCGGTACGAGAGCTGCGGGCCGTCCGTGGCTGGTCGCTCCCCCACTCTCGGCTTCTCCCCCATGAGCGGGGGACCCCCATCGCGGCGGAGCCGCAAATGTCACAGCCCCGCGCCCCTTACGTGGCGTACGTGCGCTTCCCGCGGCGGTACGCGATCTCGCCCAGGACCACGTCCACAGCGATAAAGGCCGCCAGAGGGATGCCGAGGAGGGGTACGAAGTAGCCGATCAGGGCGACGGTCGCCATCAGGGGGACGAGTACGTACGGCGGGACCTGTTGCCAGGCCCCCCGTGGGATGGGGCGGCCGAAGGTGGAGGTGCGGCCGCGTTGCCACCACATGCGGTAGCCCCACAGGATCAGCAGGATCAGGCAGAGCGCGAGGCCCATCAGCGCGATCTGGTTGACGATGCCGAACAGGACGCCGGTGTGCGCGTCGATGCCCCAGCGGCTCAGCTTCGCAAGCACCGGGTAGTCGGCGAACCGCACCACGTCCATGACCTGGCCGTTCGTCGGGTTCACGGCGACCGCGTCCTGCTTGGTGGGCCAGCTGCGCTGGACCTGCTGTACGACATACGCCGTCGAACCCGCCGAGGCGTCGGCCGGCGGCACGATCTCCACCGGGTCACCCAAGCCTTCGGCGCGTCCGGCCGCGAGGACCTTGTCGAGGCCGACGCCGTGGTCGGCGCCCGACTCGGCGGAGGAGGACCCGTGCTCGGCGTGCTCGCCGCCCGACGACGCCGACACCGTGGGCGTGGCCTGGTTGAGGGAGGTACGCAAGGCATCGATGTGGGATCCGGCGTACGCCGACCAGGTCAGGCCCGTCGCCGACAGGAAGAAGAACCCGGCCGCAGCCCAGACGCCGACCGTGCCGTGCAGGCCCAGAGTGCGGCGACGACCGCTGGTGCCGCGCACCTTCCGCTGCTTACGGCGGCGGCTGAACCACAGCACCAGGCCGCCGCCCGCGATCACCCACAGCCAGCTGGCCGCCAGTTCGCTGTAGAGCCGACCGGTCTCGCCGAGGTGCAGATCGCGGTGGAACTCGTCGATCCAGGTGCGCAGCGGCAGCGCGCCAGTGGATCCGTACTGCTCGAGCGCGCCGCGCACCTCCCCGGTGTACGGGTCGACGAACACGGCGAACTTGTGCTCCGCCTCGACGCCCGGGACCCCGGACAGCAGCACCCTGGTACTCGCGTCCGCCTCCGGCGAGGGCCGTACGGCGGTGACCGTGCCCTGCGGGTGCTCCTCGCGCGCGGCGGCCACCTGCTCGGAGACTGGCAGCATGCTCTCGCCCACGGGGACGGTCATCTCATGCGCGTACACGATCTTCTCGGCCTGGAACGACGCCGCGTACAGCAGCCCGGTCGTGGCAGCGACGAGCAGGAACGGGGCGACCAGCACTCCGGCGTAGAAGTGCAGGCGCAGTACCAGGGGGCGCAGCGGCGACCAGGGGCTGCGCCGCGGTGCGGGGGTGCCGGATTGCGGGGAGTCAGCGGAGTCATCCGTCTCGGTCGAGGTCGATGGAGCGCTGGTCATCGGCGGCTTCTCCGGTCGTGCGGGGGACGGGCCGTGCGGTCGTGCTCGGCTGGGGCAATCCAGAAGTCGGCCGGTGGGAGCGACGAGTTCCCGGACGTTCACGTGGCGTGGGTCACACGTGATGGCACTGCTGAAGGCAGCGGAGTAGCGCGGTTTCCGGTAAGTAACGGGCTCGCGTGGTGCGGTGCTGCTTGGCATGCTGGGGCGATGGCATCCCCCGGTCATCCCACGCCCCTCAGCGACCAGGTGGAGGAACTCCTCTCCCATACCGGCCCGTTGCCGATCGTCGCGGCCGGCAACCCGGTGCTGCGTCGCGTCGCCGAGCCCTTCGACGGACAGCTGGCCCCGGCGCTCCTGGCCCGCTTCGTGGCGGCTCTCCGCGACACGATGCACGCGGCGCCGGGCGTCGGTCTCGCCGCACCGCAGGTGGGCGTGCCCCTGCGGCTCGCGGTCGTCGAGGATCCGGCACCGGTGCCGGACGAGGTGCGCGAAGCGCGCGGGCGGGTGCCGCAGCCGTTCCGCGTGCTGGTCAATCCGTCGTACGAGCCCATGGGTTCCGCCCGCGCCGCGTTCTTCGAAGGGTGTCTGAGCGTGCCGGGCTGGCAGGCCGTGGTGGCCCGCCCCGTCGACGTACGCCTCCGCTGCCTGGACGAACACGGCCGACCGGTCGACGAATTGTTCACCGGCTGGCCCGCCCGCATCGTCCAGCACGAGACGGACCACCTGAATGGCATGCTCTACGTGGACCGCGCGGAACTGCGCTCCCTGTCCTCGAACCAGGCGATGGCCGAGCGGTGGACCCAGCCGACGCCCGAGGAGGCCGCCGCAGAACTCGGCTTCGATTGGGGGGAGGCGGGATGAGGGCACCAGGCCGGCGTGCCCGGTCTCACTTTCCTCAAGGGGTTGTCAGTGGCCCAGGTCGGCATAGCGAACGACCTGGTGAGCGAGTGCGATGACCGCGGCCAGCTCTGCCGCCGAAACCAGGAGCAGCGGCCAGTGCAGCGGGCCGAGCACCCAGTACACGACGAGTGCGGCGAGCGGAGCCACGCAGAACGCCAGCAGATCCACGGCGAGCTGGATCCGCTTTCGTGAGTGGCGGCGGTGGTCGCTGCGGTGTGCCGATTCCCAGCCGAAAACCTCGGGGTTGCCCGGCGCGAGTTCCTTGAGCCGCGGGGCCAGTTCGTCCCGTACGTAGCGGCCGATCGCCGAGATCTTCTCGTCGTTGACCAGATAGGTCCAGCCGAGGAGCACCGAGAGCGGGGGCAGCAGCAGGAGCATTTCGGCATGACCGCCGCGGGCCAGTGTGGAGCCGATGACAGCTGCCATGACGCCAAGCGTGGCGTACAGGAGGTTGTCGCGAAAGCCGATGCGGGCCCGCTGTTCCTGCTTGATCTGTTCGTATTCGGCGAGCAGGAGCTGACCAGTGTCGATCAATGCTGTTCTTTCTCCAGTCGGGCGAGTTGAGCCGCCAGGCCCCGCAGGCCCTTCTTCTCGGCTCCACGACCCAGCCGGGAAAGGCTGGGAGCTTCGAGCCGCAGCTGGCGCGCCAGACGGGCGACGAGTTCGCTCGCTTCCTCGTGAGTGACGTGCCGCCGGGCTCCGAGGCGCTGGTCCAATCGATCCAGCAGAGCATGCTTGCGCAGATTGGCGTCCGGGCACCACAAGCGGAAGAAGCGGGTGCCTGCCATGCGGTAGGAACCGACGCGGGACACTGGTAGGCCGTTCTCACCGAAGGCGGTGGCGGGCAGGGGGACGAACCAGGTCCCGTCGTCGTCCTGTTCCGGGCTGATCGCGTCCAGACCTTGCTGTCGAAGCCAGTTCCCGGCGGATCTCACGGTGCGTTCATCCGCCGATTCCGGTTGTTCTTCGTTGTCCAGGACACTGGTCAACTGAGGGGTCCGGGCGCAGAGTTCACTGAGCTCGGGATCGGGCGCGGATCCGGCGCCTGCCTGGCCGTACACCAGCAGCTCGCCATGACCGCGTACGAGGTAGACCGGCAGAAAGACGAGTTCCTCGCCCAGACTCCGTACCCCCTCCAGGGCGACGGGCAGATTGAAACGGGCCTTGTCCTGTCGGTGGTTGAGGCGGTCGAGTGCCGCGCGGTCGAAGCCGGACGTCACGCTGATGGGTGTGAAGCGGGGATACCGCTCGCTGCGCAGCACCCCGTCCAGGTCCTCGCCGGACAGCAGCGTCACGGTCTCCGCGTCATAGTGGGCTCGGGTCAGCGGGGTACAGCTCAGCGCTTCGAAATAGAGCTTGCGACGGTCCTCGCGGGTGAGTACATAACGGATGTCGTCGTCCACTGAACGCGTCCCGAGCGGCGTCAGGGCGAGGCGGCCCTCGTGCTCCTCAATGTGGCCGATCGCTATCAGGAAACGTACGGCCTGCGTCACCAGGGCAGCGTCGAGGACGAAGAACGCGGCCAGTTCGTCGATCGTGTGCAGGGCGCCGTGGCGCAGGCCGCGCTCCAGGAAGCGGTCGATGAGGGCGAAGTCCTCGCCTTCGGTGATGTCGGCACGGACCTCCGCCTCCCAGACGGGCAGCAGCAGGGCATGCAGACGCGTGGGGACGAGGCCGTGGCCGAAGGCGGCGTCCTCCAGAACCCGTTCCTCGGGAAACGGCATCAGGCGCGGGGCGGTGGTCACGTCCCGTCTCCTTCCGGATCCGGGGCCGCCGCACGCAACCGGTGCATCACATCCTGGTAAGTGCGCAGGTCGCCACGGCTGTTGAGGTGCCGGTGCAGATCGTCGGCCATCTTACGGAAGTCCGGGTCGTCCGCGCGGAGCAGCGTACTCAGATCGCCGGTCATCACCAGCTGACGCTGAGCGCGGCTGAAGGCGACATTGGCACGGCGCAGTTCCTTGAGGAAGCCGATCTGACCGCGCGGGTTACTGCGGGTGAAACCGTACAGAACTACCTCGCACTCCCCGCCCTGGTAAGAGTCGACGCTGCCCACTGAGGCGTTGGCCAGCTGAGAGTCGCCGATCAGCGGGATGAGTTCCCGGATGACAGCCGCTCGCTGCGCGAGGTAAGGGACGATCACCACCCACTCGGACCCGCGCCGGTGATAGAAGGCGGCAAGGCGGGCCAGCAGGCGGGCTTCGCAGGTGTTGAAAAAGCCCTTGCGGCCGTAGCGATTCTCGGCGAGCCGGCCGCCCGACTCGTATCGTGCGCGGTCGGGCTGTGCGGCGGTGTCGACGAAGGCCATCGGACTGGCGAACAGCGGATCGGTGTGCCGGTGCTCCTTCTCGGTAAGCAGTCGGCCCTGGTAGAAGGCGGACGAGATGAAGTCGGCGATCTCAGCCGGCATGCGGCGCTGCCGGGTCAGCTGGACGACATGGGAGGCGGGCAGCCCGGACCTCAGCCGTTCCAGGGCACTCTGGGACATCAGGCGCAGCAGGGCTGGGTCGCCGATGCCCTCGCCCCAGTCCTCCACCTCCGAGTCGAGAAATGGCGGCAGTTGGCGGTCGTCGCCGACCAGGACGCCACGGCGGACCCGGCTCAGCGGCACCAGCGCGTCCGCCACCCCGATCTGCCCAGCTTCGTCAATGATCCCCAGGTCGAAGTCGACACCGGACAGTTCGGCACGGGACGCGGCTCCGATGCAGGTGGCGCCGACCACTTGGGCATAGCGGACGAGTTCGGGTACCAGCTGCCCCGGATCCTGTACGACGGCGGCGTGCCACTGCTCGGCCAGCTTCCGGCGCTCGGCGATCAGGGGCAGCCACCGCTCGAGCCGGCCATGCACGTCGTGCAGCCCGGCGGCGACCTCGGCCGGATCCCCCCGCCGGGCGGGCTGGGGCTGCCCGGGTACCACGGCGGACAGGGCCGCAACCGCCATGTCGGCCGCTGCGTATGCCTCTTGGATCCCGGCTTGCAGGGTCTGGGCAACCTTCTCCCGGGTGTCCCGGGCGGTGCGGACGGTGGGGTCTTCGCGCACGGCCCGGTCCAGGTCGGTACGTACCCCTTCGATCCCTGTCTGAAGGTCCGTCAGCAGCGCCCCGGCCTGCCGCGCCCCGTCCCGCACTTCGCCGAGCTGTCGTTCCCGGCGACGTGCCATGGACCGGTGGAACCAGCCGGTCAGCCAGGCGTCGGAGCGTTCCCGCGCGGAACGCAACTTTGCCTGGACCTCCGCGGAGCGCTGATCAAGCCGTTCTTTCACTGCCTCCTGGTCGGCCTGTTGCCGTCGCAGCTCTGTCAGGCGCTCCCGGTGGGGCGCCCCAACTGCCTGAATCGATGCATCGAGCCGCAGAGCCGCCGTCTTCTCGTCCTGGACAAGAGCGTCGACCTGGTCCAGGCGGACGGCGAGTTCGACCGTCCACGGCTGAGCGGCCTCCGCGTCCCGGTAGGCCTGTTCGCGCATGGTCGCGGTGTGGTGGATCTCCTGGGAGAGACTCTCCGTCTGCCACTCCAGGAGCAACGGCTTTACGTCTTCGTGGACCTTGTCCTCGACTCCGACCCGGATCACCACCAGATCTTCCGGCAGCCGGGCCAGCACATTGTCCACGGCACGGTTGGTGTGGGACGTGACAAGGGTCCGGCCGCCGCCCAGGGCACCGGCGGTCGCGCAGGTGTACGCGATCTCGGTGATGGTCCGGGTCTTGCCGGTGCCGGGCGGACCAAGCACCACGAGCAGGTCCTCGGTGGTCAGTGCCCTGCGGAAGGCGGCCAGTTGCTCGGGGTCGAGCTCCTGTCGCGGCAGCATCGGGGTGGCGGGGATGTGGCGCACCTGGTGTTCGACCAGGGCAGGAAGCAGCCCGGAGTTCTTGGTGTCCCGGGAGCGGAATCCCGCCACGGCCTGCCGCTGTTTCTGGAAGACAACGGTGCTCGGCGTGATTTCCAGGGCCCCTTGCCGTGGCAGCTTTTCCCATGAGACGGGCTGGTCGAAGCGGACGGTGACGGACCGTCCCTCGGCCCGGTTCACCTGTCCGCGGGTCTCCTCCTCGCCCTGGATCCGGACGAATGATCCCGGTGGCGGGAGGTCTCGTCCGACGAGCTGGAACTCGTACATCGCACGCGGGGTGTTCCGCTTGCCGCCGGTGGACGAGATCGCGCGGTACGGAAAGGGGGCCGCATTGCGCTGCTCCCGAGTGGTGATCTCCTCGGTGGCATCGATCAGGCGGTCCACGGTGCCGAGGAACTCCGCCTGGACTTCGCTGATCGACGGGACCTCGTGCTTCTCGGCGTAGGCCGTGCCGAGGCGTTCCCAGGCCGTCTCGATGTCCTGCCACTGGGCATCCGAGCCGTCGGGCACAGCTCTCAGTTCGGGGACCATCTGCCAGCTGGGCGGGCGCACCAGAAGGCAGGACCTGGAGAGTCTCGCATGGTCGGACAGCCGCAGGGGATCGATGGACTTGACGAGGTAGCCGGTGCCCCGTTTCGTCGGTTCGAGCCGCAGCCGATAGGTACGGGTATGGACCAGGAGGCTCGGCGAGTAGTTGGCGCGTCCCGGATCGAGCAGCACAGCCGCGCCGCTGTGGAGTTGGTTCAGATCGTGTGCGACCCGGCCGACCGAAGGCGGCAGCCCCGCACAGGTCTCCCCCTTCTTGCGCAGCTGGTCGTCGAGCGAGAACCCCGGTATGAGCACCAGCGGGGCCCGCAAGGCGACGGTGGCGAGGGACATCGGCGCTCCTCAGCGAGTTCAGCGAGTTCAGGGGACGAGTGGCAGCTCGCGGGCGGCGGCCAGCAGCTCCAGCCGGAGCTCGCGGATGCCGGGGCGGGCGGTGGGGTCCTGCTGCAACGCGTCGACGACTGCCTGCGCGAGGCGGGGCGGCACAGAGCCGGCCGGGCGGTACGGCGGCAGCCCGGGAGCGGGCGGCCGACCGGTCAGCGCATGCTGCAGCAGTGCCCCGAGCTGGTGGACGTCGGTGGCAGGGCCGGGGCGGGCGCCCGCGCCGTGCCGCTGCTCGGGAGCCTGGTAAGGCCCCGCGCTCTCGCCCGGACGCGGCGGAACGGCGGCGAGTCCGAGGTCACGCAGCACCATGCGGGGCCGGTCCATGACGATCGCGGTCGGATGGAGCGCGCGGTGGGAGAACCCCTTGCCGTGCAACCGGCCGAGGAGCTCCGCGACCGCGGCAAGACCCTGCACGGTCAGGTGCAGCCGCAAGGAGTCCGGCGGGGCCGGAGGCTCCGGCAGCAGCTCGCGCAGGGTGTCCAGCGGGCGCCCCGACTTCGCGTCCGCCGGCCACTCGAGGGCGAGGGTCGCCGTGTTCCGCCGGCGACCTAGATACACGACCTCGGGTCCACGGAAATCGCGGCACAGCTCTGCCTCCCGCTCCAGCGCCGACAGGGGGGTGAGGCCCGAGCCGCGCTCCGGTCGCAGCAACTCCACCTGGCGCAGCCAGACATAAGAACCACGAGTGTTACGGTCCGGCACGAGCCGCGCCCTGGCCTGACGGCGGACCACGTCGCCGTCACGCGACTCGTGGAGCAGATCCCCCGGCCCTTCGTAGAGGAGGTACTCCTGGCCTCCGGCCTCGACCACGGGCCGGCTCTCCCAGGTCTTACGGCCGGTGTCCCGGCCGGGACCGGTCACCACGACGGCCGCGGGGCGCAGCGGCGGCCCCTCGTCCGCCGTCGACGGCGGCGGCACGGCGGGCCGGAGATCGCGCAGCACCCGGAGCGCGAAGGCGGCGGCGTTCCGCGACGCCGTCCGCTGGGACCCCCGGGCGTCGGCCGCCGCCTTGCCGCCATCCGCGAAGTCGCTGATGCCGCGGACGGTCAGCATGTGCACGTCGCGGTGCATCCTGGCTGCCTGGGCGACCCCGTGGCTCTCCATGTCGACGGCCACAGCGTCGTTGTAGTGGCTTCGGATCCGGCGGACCGTCTCTGAATCGCGCCAATCGATCAATACGTCGCCCGAGGTGAGCGGTTCGAAGCGCACGTCGGGCTGCGCGGAGGGGTGCGGGGCGGGCGTCAGGAAGGCCCAGGGTCCGTTGCGGCAGGCGGAGCGGACCAACTGGTCCATGTCGTACGCCGGTTCCCAGGCCACCGGCCGGGCGCTGAACCCGTCTTCGCTCTCGCGACCGCCGTGATAACCGTAGATCTTGCTGGCGACGACGACGTCACCGAGGCGCAGCTTGTCCTTGAGAGCGGCGGCGACTCCGACGAAGAAGACCGCGGCGGCGGTGAAGTGGTCGACGGCATGCTGGGTGATGAGCGCGGCGCGGGTGTTGGTGGGGCCGGTCTCAGCCAGTGCTATCTGCCAGTCGAGGCCGGATATCCGCCCGACGTCGAAGCGGGTGCCCTGCCGTGACCCGACCTCGCGGACATCCTTCAGATGCCGCCGCACCGCCTCGTACTCCACTGGCAAAGCCGTGAGCACGACGACGGTGGGCAGCCGTGTCCTCGCTCCCCCCAACGGAACACCTCACCTTTCACGGAACCTCATGGTGCGACAAGTGGCTGAAGTGACGAGGGAGATCACTCTAGCCACGGTGATCCGCAACCGTTCGGCAATCCCGTGCCTACCCCCTCCCCGATCGTTTTGTTTCGTATGCGCTCATCGTCGTTTCGATTGCGTGCAGCGGCTGCTAACCCCGGTACGCCTCCAGCAGCCGCAACCACACCTCACTCACCGTCGGATAGGCCGGCACCGCATGCCAGAGCCGGTCCACCGGGACCTCGCCGGCCACCGCGATCGTCGCGGAGTGGAGGAGTTCGCCGACGCCGGGGCCGACGAAGGTGACGCCGCGGAGGGTTTCGGTGTCGAGGTCCACGATCATGCGGGCCCGGCCGCGGTAGCCGTCGGCGTAGAGGCCGGCGCCCGCTACCGAGGCGAGGTCGATGTCGACCTCGCGGACCCGGTGGCCGGCCTGTTCGGCCTCGGCGAGGGAGAGGCCGACCGCGGCCGCCTCCGGGTCGGTGAACACGACCTGGGGGACGGCGGCGTGGTCGGCGGTCGCCGCGTGGGCGCCCCAGGAGTCGGACTCCAGGAGGGGAACGCCGGCGGCACGCGCGGCGATCGCGGCGCCCGCGATACGGGCCTGGTACTTGCCCTGGTGGGTCAGCAGCGCACGGCGGTTGACGTCCCCCACCCCGTACAGCCACTCGCTGCCCGTCACCTGGCAGCTGTCGTCGACGGTGAGCCAGGAGCCGGGCTCCAGACCGACCGTGTCCAGGCCGACGTCGTCGGTACGCGGAGCGCGGCCGGTGGCGAAGAGGATCTCGTCCGCCTCGATGCGGTCGCCCTTGTCCGTCGTGACCACGACCTTCGAGCCATTCCGCGTCACCGACTCGACTGACGTGCCGGTGCGGACGTCCGCTCCCGCTTCCGTGAGCGCCTCGGCGACCAACTCCCCGGCGAAGGGCTCCATACGGGGCAGCAGGCCCTTGCCGCGGACGAGGACCGTGACGCGGGCGCCGAGGGCCTGCCAGGCGGTGGCCATCTCGACGCCGACGACACCGCCGCCGACCACCACGAGAGAGCCCGGCACCGCCTGCGCACTGGTGGCCTCGCGGCTCGTCCACGGCTTGATCTCGGCGATTCCCGGCAGCTCGGGCACGACGGCACGGCTGCCGGTGCAGACGGCCACGGCGTGCCGGGCGGTGAGTACCCGCTCATCACCCCCGGGTCCGGTGACCGTGACCCGGCGCGGCCCGGCGAGCCGCCCGTGCCCGCGGTAGAAGTCGGCGCCGATGCTGTCCAGCCATTCGAGCTGGCCGTCGTCCTTCCAGTTCGAGGTGTAGTAGTCCCGGTGGGCGAGGACCGCGGCGGCGTCGAGGGGACCCTGCACGGACTGCCGCAGTCCGGGCACCCTGCGTGCGTCGGCGCGGGCGATGACCGGCCGCAGCAGGGCCTTGCTGGGCATGCACGCCCAGTACGAGCATTCGCCACCGACCAGTTCGCTCTCCACGATCGCCGTGGAGAGGCCGGCCGCGCGCGTGCGGTCGGCGACGTTCTCCCCCACGGGACCGGCCCCGAGCACCACGACGTCGTACGCGATGGTTTCCGTTTCCGTCATGGGTCCAGTCTGGTTCATGAGCTCAAGTCTGGTGGGTGGTGTGCGCCGAAGCCACACGGGTACGCGCGCGGAATACGCCACCAATAGGCACCGTTGTGCACAGCGGCCACGCCCCGAAACCAGGAAGTGGGAATCAACGCCATGAGCAGCACCGTGGAGCTCACCAAGGAGAACTTCGACCAGACGGTCACGGACAACGAGTTCGTCCTGATCGATTTCTGGGCGTCCTGGTGCGGGCCCTGCCGGCAGTTCGCGCCCGTGTACGAGAAGGCCGCGGAGGCCAACCCCGACCTGGTCTTCGGCAAGGTGGACACCGAGGCGCAGCCGGAGCTGGCGCAGGCCTTCAACATCCAGTCGATTCCGACGCTGATGATCGTCCGCGACCAGGTCGCGATCTTCGCCCAGCCCGGGGCACTGCCGGAGGCCGCGCTGACGGACGTCATCGGACAGGCCCGGAAGCTGGACATGGAGGAGGTCCGCAAGTCCATCGAGGAGCAGCAGGCCCAGCCGGAGCAGTGAGCCGGCCAGATCAGAGCGGCAGCGGCAGCCCCGTGTAGTTCGCGGCCAGTTCCGCGGCCGCGGGGCGGGACGCCGTGATCCGGCGCAACCGGGCCAGTTGCAGCCGGTGTTCGAAGGCGTCCCCGTCCGGATCGGCGTGCAGCATCCGGGTCATGTCGTACGAGAAGCGTGTCGCCTGCCACACCCGGTCGAGGCACAACTCCGAGTAGCGGTCGAGGAGTTGAGCCGAGCCTGTGCGGTGCAGCTCGATCAGGGCACGGGCGGCGAGGCGTACGTCGGACACGGCGAGGTTGAGCCCCTTCGCGCCGGTCGGCGGCACGATGTGCGCGGCGTCCCCGGCGAGCAGCAGCCGTCCGTGGCGCATCGGCTCGTGGACGTAACTCCTCATCGGGGTAACGGACTTGGCGGTGATCGGCCCGCGCTCCAGGTGCCAGTCGGCGTCGATCGCGAAGCGCGCGGACAGCTCGTCCCAGATGCGCTCGTCCGGCCAGTCGTCCGGGAACGTCTCGTTGGGGACCTGGAGATACAGCCGCGATACCGACGGCGAACGCATGCTGTGCAGCGCGAAGCCCCCCTCGCCGCGTGCGTAGATCAACTCCTCGCAGGAGGGCGGCACATCGGCCAGGACGCCAAGCCAGGAGTACGGGTAGTCGTGCTCGTACGTGCGGCTCAAGGCGGCCGGAAACGTGTCGCGCGCGATGCCGTGGAAGCCGTCGCAGCCGACCACCCAGTCGCAGGTGAGGCTCTGTTCCCGGCCCTGGTGCACGAAGCGCACGACGGGTGTGTCGCTCTCCGGCCGCTCGATCGCGACCGCCTCCGCCTCGAACAACAGCTGCGGCCCGTCGGCGAGTTGGAGCGCGATGAGGTCCTTCACGATCTCCGTCTGGGCGTAGATCGTGACGGTACGGCCGCCGGTCAGCACCGGGAAGTCGATGTGGTGCCGCTCGCGGTCGAAGCGCAGCTCGATGCCGTTGTGGACCAGGCCGTCGACCTCCAGCCGGTCGGCGGCGCCGCACTCGCGCAGCGCGTCCACCGTGCCCTGCTCCAGCATTCCCGCCCGCTGGCGGTGCTCGGCGTACGCGCGTGTTCTGCTCTCCAGGACGACACAGTCGATACCTGCCCGGTGCAGCAGCCGGGCGAGCAACAGCCCGGCGGGGCCGCCGCCGATGATGCCGATCGTGGTCCGCATGAACACGCCTCCCACGTACGCGAGTTGTCAGGTTGACGCACGGTGTACGACGGTCGCTCCCAGTACCTCGTGCGTTTCGGGCACGGCGCCGGCGGTACGCACCGCACGGTCGACCAGTTCGGCCAGCTCCTGCCCGGAAGGTAGCTCGATATGGACGGTGCTCAGTCGGGGACGCAGCAGCCGGCCGAGCATCAGATCGTCGGCGCCGATGACGGCCGTGTCGTCCGGGATGCGGATGCCTTCATCCTTCAGGGCGCGCATCAGAAGCATGGCGTACTCGTCGTTGTACGCGAACACGGCGTCCAGGCCCAGGGAGCGCCAGTCCTTGGCGAGTTGGGCCGCGGCCTCCTCCTCGTAGGCCAGCGGTACCTCGGTCACCGTGGCGTCCTTCCCGTGGAGCGCCCGGCGTACGCCTTCGAGCCGGGGCTTGGAGAACAGTTCCAGCCCGGGGTCATCGGGCATCAGGACGCCGACGCGGCGGCGGCCCCGGGCCAGCAGGTGCGCACCCGCGCGATGGCCGACGACGCTGTGGTCCATGAGCAGCGCGTGGGCGCCCTCGACGCGCTCGGGTCCGAGCGTGAGGACGGCGCGCGCGCCGGAGCGTTTGAGGACGGCCACGCCCTGCGGGCCGAGTCCGGTGCCGGGAACCAGGACGGCGACCGGTCGCAGCTCCGCCCAGGCGCGGGCCGCCTCGTCGCCTTCGAGGCCGACACTGCCGTACTGCACAACGGTGTAGTCGAGGCGGCTGAGCGCCCATTGGAGTTCGTTGAAGAACTGGCTGTAGAGCGGGCCCACCGGCACGGTCGGCGCGGGCATCAGCACCATGCGGCTGTGCCCGGCGCGCAGGCTGCGGGCGGCGGCGTGCGGGACGTATCCGAGGTCCCTGGCGGCCTGGTGGACGCGGCGGCGCGTGGGCTCGCTGATCCGTACGGCGCTCGTGTTGTTCAGGACGTAGGAGACGGTCGCGCGCGAGACCCCCGCTGCGCGGGCAACGTCGGCGCTCGTCGGCACGGAGCGCTGCGCGGGCAGGGACGGGGCGGGCTGTTCCGGTATCTGCACCATGACGTAACGCATCTTTCCAGAAGCCCTCCGTGGCGGCTGTCGGGGGTCTGGGTTCGCCGCCGGAGTGCCCGTACGGATCCGCCGGTGTACGAGGGAAGTTGCGTACCCCGTACCGGATCGGGCGCACTGAGGTTACCGTTCGGTATTCATCGTGCTTCCGGAGGTGTCTCGTATGGCTGCCGACCGTGTCCCAGGACTGGCTGAGTGCGCGCGTGCACTGGCCGACGGCGAGGTGTCGTCGCGGGTGCTCGTCGAGGAGGCGCTGGCCAGGATCGAGGCGACGCAGGGCACGCTGAACGCGTTCCGGCTGGTCCGGGCCGAGGCCGCGCTCGCCGAAGCGGAGGCCGCGGACAAGGAGCTGGCGGCCGGGGTGCGGCGGCCGCTGCTCGGGGTGCCGGTGGCGGTGAAGGACGACACGGACGTGGCGGGCGAGCCGACGGCGTTCGGCTGCCGCGGGGAGTTCGAGCCGGTGGCCGAGGACGGTGAGGCGGTACGGCGGCTGCGGGCGGCCGGGGCGATCGTCGTGGGCAAGACGAACACCTGCGAGTTCGGGCAGTGGCCGTTCACCGAGGGGCCCGCCTTCGGGGAGACCCGCAACCCGTGGCACACCGGGCACACACCGGGCGGCTCGTCCGGCGGTTCGGCGGCGGCGGTAGCGGCGGGACTGGTGCCGGCCGCGCTGGGCTCGGACGGCGCGGGCTCGGTACGGATCCCGGCCTCGTGGACGCATCTGATCGGGATCAAGCCGCAGCGCGGCCGGATCTCGACCTGGCCGCGCGCGGAAGCCTTCCAGGGGATCACGGTGAACGGCACGCTGGCCCGCACCGTCGAGGACGCCGCGCTGCTCCTGGACGCGGCGAGCGGCCAGCACGAGGGCGATGTGCACCGCCCGCCCGCGCTGTCCGTGTCGGACACGGTGGGCCGGGAGCCGGGCCGGCTGCGGATCGCGCTCTCGCTGAAGCCGCCGTTCACGGCGTTGCCCGCGCGGCTGCAGCCGGATGTACGAGCGCGGGTCGTCGCGCTCGCGGAGCGGCTGGCCGCGCTCGGGCACGAGGTCGAGGAGGCCGATCCGGCGTACGGGCAGATCGGGTTGACGTTCGTGCCGCGCGCCACCGCCGGGATCGCCGAGCGGGTCCGCGAGGCGCCGCACCCCCACCTGCTCGACCGGCGCACGCGTGAGGCGGCCCGTGTGGGACGGCTGCTCGGTGGGGCCCCGCTGCGGCTGGCGCGGCGTGCGGAGGCGATGCTGCACCGGCGGATCGGTGCGCTCTTCGAGACGTACGACGTGGTGCTCGCGCCGACCACGGCCGCTCCCCCGCCGCAGATCGGTGCCCTCGCGCAGCTGAACGGTCTGGGCACCGACCGTGCCATGATCGCCGCCTGCCCGTACGCCTGGCCGTGGAACGTGCTGGGCTGGCCCGGTGTGAACGTCCCCGCGGGCTTCGTCGGCGACGGTCTGCCCGTGGGCGCGCAGCTCCTCGGCCCCGCGAACAGCGAACCGCTCCTCGTGTCGCTGGCCGCGCAGGTGGAGGCGGAGCTGCGCTGGCACGAGCGGTGGCCGACTCTCGAATTCGACGGCGCTGTACGGGAGTTCAGGCCGCCCGCGGCTTCGTAGCCGCCCCGCTCGGCGGTTGGTTACGTGGGGGCTCTACCGTGACTCGTGTGACTGCCTTCACCGATGACGCCGCGCATGCTTCCGACGTTCCCGGCCGCTACGGTCCGTCGGCGACCACCGAGGCGGAGCCTCGCGAGGTGGGCCGGGTCCGCACGGAGTACTCGCCCGCGCACGACGGCGACCCCGATCCCGGCGAGATCGTCTGGACGTGGGTCCCCTTCGAGGAGAACGACGGCCGGGGCAAGGACCGGCCGGTTCTCGTGGTGGCTCGTGAGGCCGCCGGTACGTTCCTCGCCGTGCAGCTTTCGAGCAAGCGGCACGACGGCTCCCGCGAGTGGGTGCCGATCGGCAGTGGGCCGTGGGACCGGTCGGGGCGCGACTCGTGGGTGTCCGTGGACCGGGTGCTGCGGCTCCACGAGGCAGGGATGCGGCGGGAGGCGTGCGCGCTGGACCGGATGCGGTTCAACTCCGTGGTGCACCGGCTGAGGGAGCGCTACGGCTGGCGCTAAGGTCCTTGAACGCCTGCTCGAAGGCGCTCCGGACCACCGCTCCCTTCGTACGGTCGAGGACGCCGAACACGACGTGCTCGAAGTACCCGGAGAACCGGCCGCCCTCCCCGAGCAGCGCGCGGAACGCGCCCGCCACCTGCGCCGGATCGTTCTGGAACACTCCGCAGCCCCAGGCGCCGAGCACCAGCCGCCGGTATCCGTGCGCGGCGGCCGTTTCCAACACGCGCTCGGCCCGTGTCGCGAGGGCACGCGGCAGTTCGGGCACGCGCTCCGGCGCGGTGCGCAGGACCACTCCGGCGTTGGGCGCTGCGGCGGTGAGGAAACCGGCGGTGTACGGCTCGTCCAGGAGCTCTCCGCGGTCATCGCGGAAGACCGGGACGGCGGGTGAGTGGATGACGCGGCCGGTGTAGAAGGGATCGCGGTGCGTCCGGTGGTGGTCGTAGAACTCGCGGGCCTTCACCAGGCACGCGTACAGCGCCGAGGCACGACACAAGGCCTCTTCCTGGGCCTGCGCTCCGTTCAGATAGCCCCCGCCGGGGTTGCGTGCCGAGGCGAAGTTCAGCACCGCGACCGGGCCGGGCAGCCGCCGCGCCGCCTCCAGGCTGCTCTCGCCCGTGACCTCGAAGAACGTGTCCACTGGGCCGACCCGCGAGGCATCCGCGGGACTGCGTTGCGGTATCTCCACGGGCTCGGGCCCGAACATCCGCGTGCCTTCCCGCGCCACGGCCACCGCCGCGCCGATCGGCACTTCGCGCCCGTCGGACCCGCGGTAGGAACCCGCCGCGACGATCTCCTCCGTCTGTCGCGCGATGCCGCGCAGGCGCGCGCTCATGGCGCCACCCCTGTACGCGCCATGAGTACGTCCCGCGTGATCTCCCCCGTCGCGCTCATGAACGCATCGTGAGCGATCCTTGTACTGCGCCGCAACAGAGTTTCCCGGCCCCAAGAAACACCGATGCGCACTCTTGTGCGAAACGGCGCGACCGTCTTGGGTGGACGGGTGATTGCCGGGCCGGCCCATCCGACACCGGGCCGGCGGCATGGTGGAATCTCAGGAGGATCCCGACATGTCCGATTCGGAAAGTGACTGTACGGAGCGCCGCTCCGCCGTCACCGAGGCCGAGGTGGAGGCCCTGGTCAGGGGCATCTGCTTCAAGACCGGGCCACCCCGTTTCCTCGGTGTCGAAGTGGAATGGTTCATCCGCGAGCTGCGGTTCCCGCGGCTCCCCGTAAGACCGGAACGACTCGAAGCGGCGTATGCCGCACTGCGGACTCTGCCACTGCGTTCGGCGCTCACCGTCGAACCCGGCGGCCAGCTGGAGCTCAGCTCCCCCGCCGCCGCCTCCCTGATGGAGTGCATCGGGTCCGTCTCCGCCGACCTCGACGCCGTACGCGCGGTACTGCGCGAGGCGGGGCTCGGCCTCACCGGAATAGGCCAGGAGCCCTGGCACCCGCCCACCCGTTTCCTCCATGAGCCGCGCTATGACGCCATGGAGAGATACCTCGACCGTACGGGCCCCGAGGGCCGGGCCATGATGTGCAGCTCGGCCTCGGTCCAGGTGTGCCTGGACGCCGGGTACGAGGAACCGGGGCCGCTCGGGCACGGGCGGCGCTGGTGGCTGGCGCACCAGCTGGGCGCGGTCCTGGTGGCCGCCTTCGCCCACTCGCCGCTGGCCCAGGGGCGGCACACCGGCTGGCGCTCGAACCGGCAGTCCCTGTGGACCGCGATGGACCCGGGTCGTTCGAGTGCCCCGCCCCTCAACGGCGATCCACGGAAGGCATGGGCACGGCACGTGCTGGACGCGCCGGTGATGTGCGTACGGGCTCCGGGCGGCGACACCTGGGACGTACCGGACGGCATGAGTTTCCGGGCGTGGACCCGGTCCGGAGCCCCGCCGGGCCGGGAGGATCTCGACTACCACCTGACGACCCTGTTCCCGCCGGTCCGTCCTCGGGGTCACCTGGAACTCCGCATGATCGACGCGCAGCCGGGCGACGACGGATGGATCGTGCCGCTCGCCGTGACGGCGGCGCTGTTCGACGACGCGGAGGCCGCCGAGACGGCGTACCGGACCGTCAAACCCCTTGCGGAGCGGGCCGATTCGCTGGCCGCGCCCCGTAATCCGCTGTGGATCGCGGCCGCCCGGTCGGGCCTCGCCGATCCCGAGCTGCGCGAGGCGGCGCTCACCTGTTTCGCGGCGGCGGCCGAGGCCCTGCCCAGGCTGGGGGCCACGGACGAAGTCCAGGAAGCCGTCGCCCAGTTCACCGACCGCTATGTGGCCCGGGGCCGCTGCCCCGCCGACGACCTGCTCGACACGGAGGACCTGATCGACGCCGCGGACCTGCTCGACGCCGGGGCCCCGCTCGCCGCCACCGGCGCGGGCGCCACCGAACCGAAGGCCATCGGCCCGGACACCACCGAACCGGAAACCAACGGACCGGCGGCCATCGCCGCCGACACCACCGGCCTGACCGACCACGTCCCCGGCACGCACCGCCCGCACCACGGGAAGGACATCCACACATGACCGCCCCCGACCTCACCGACCCGGAGACGCTCAGGGAGCGCGCGCTGGCGGCGCTGACCACGGCCCGCGACCGCACCGCGCAGCTGACCTCCTGCGTGGAGGATCCCGATCTCACCGCGCAGCACTCGCCGTTGATGTCCCCGCTGGTCTGGGACCTCGCGCACATCGGCAACCAGGAGGAGATGTGGCTGCTGCGGGAGGTCGCGGGGCGTGACGCGATGCGCCCCGAGATCGACGGACTGTACGACGCGTTCGAGCACCCGCGCGCCGAACGGCCCTCCCTGCCGCTGCTGCCGCCGGACGAGGCCCGCCGCTATGCCGCCGAGGTGCGTGGCCGGGCGCTCGACGTCCTGGAGGGCACGCGCTTCCGCGGTACGCCGCTCACCGAGGCCGGCTTCGCCTTCGGCATGATCGCCCAGCACGAACAGCAGCACGACGAGACGATGCTGATCACCCATCAGCTGCGCAAGGGACCCGCAGCCCTGACGGCACCGGATCCCGCGCCCGCCCCTCCGTTCACCGGCCCTGCCGAAGTCCTGGTGCCCGGCGGCCCGTTCACGATGGGCACCTCGGCCGAACCATGGGCGCTGGACAACGAGCGGCCCGCGCACCGGCGTCTCGTACCGCCGTTCTTCATCGACACCACGCCGGTGACGAACGCCGCGTACCAGGCGTTCATCGCGGACGGCGGCTACGGCGACCCACGCTGGTGGGCCCCCGACGGCTGGACCCACATCCGGTCGCACTCCATCGAGGCGCCGCTGTACTGGCGCCGCGAGGGCGGTCAGTGGCTGCGGCGGCGCTTCGGCGCCACCGAGGTCGTACCGCCCGACGAGCCGGTGCTGCACGTCAGTTGGTACGAGGCCGACGCCTACGCACGCTGGGCCGGACGGCGCCTGCCCACCGAGACCGAGTGGGAGAAGGCGGCCCGGCACGACCCGGCGGCCGACCGCTCCACGCGCTATCCGTGGGGTGACGCCGACCCGACGCCCGAGCACGCCAATCTCGGTCAGCGCCATCTGCGGCCCGCTCCCGCCGGGAGCTATCCGGCGGGTGAATCACCGCTGGGCGTACGGCAGTTGATAGGCGACGTCTGGGAGTGGACGGCGAGCGACTTCCTGCCGTATCCGGGGTTCGCGGCCTTCCCGTACAAGGAGTACTCGGAGGTGTTCTTCGGTCCGGAGCACAAGGTGCTGCGCGGCGGCTCGTTCGCGGTGGACCAGGTGGCCTGCCGGGGTACGTTCCGCAACTGGGACTATCCGATCCGGCGGCAGATCTTCTCCGGATTCCGTACGGCGCGCGACGCTGCCGCGGAGACCGCCTGATGTGCCGTCACCTCGCCTACCTGGGCCCCGAGGAGCCGCTCGGCAGGCTCCTCGTGGAACCGGCGCACAGCCTGTTCCGCCAGTCGTGGGCACCGCGTCGGCAGCGGCACGGGACCGTCAACGCCGATGGTTTCGGGGTCGGTTGGTACGCCGAAGGGGATCCGGTACCCGCGCGCTACCGGCGTACCGGCCCCATCTGGGGCGACCAGCCCTTCGCCGACCTGGCGCGGGTGGTGCGCTCGGGCGCGCTGCTCGCCGCGGTGCGCGACGCGACCGTGGCCGGCGCCGACGGGGAGGCCGCGGCAGCCCCGTACTCCGCGGGCCCCTGGTTGTTCAGCCACAACGGCGCGATCAGCGGCTGGCCACGCTCTCTGGCCCCGCTTGCGCAGACCCTGCCGCCCGCCGAACTCCTGTCACTGGAGGCGCGCTGCGACTCGGCCCTCGTCTGGGCCCTGATCCTCAACCGGCTGCGTGCCGGCGACGAGGAGGGACAGGCGCTCGCCGACACGGTCCTGGACATCGCGGCCGCCGCGCCCGGCTCGCGGCTCAACTTCCTTCTCACCAACGGCGAGACGATCGCCGCGACCGCCTGGGGCGACACCCTCTGGTACCTGACCGAACCCGGCCGACGCACCGTCGTGGCCTCCGAGCCGTACGACGACGATCCGCACTGGCAGGAAGTGCCCGACCGCACCCTGCTGGCCGCGAGCCGCACAGACGTCCTGCTCACACCCCTCAAGGACGTCGACGAACCCATGGCACAACCCCTGGCATCCCCATCGCCCAAGGAGCCCCGTACGTGAGCACGTTCCTGGTCACCCGCACCCTGCCCGAGGACGCCACCGAGGCCGCGCTGCGCGCCGACGTCCTGCACGGCCTGACCCGCACGCCCAAGACGCTCCCGCCGAAGTGGTTCTACGACGCCCATGGCAGCGAGCTCTTCGAGAAGATCACCGAACTGCCCGAGTACTACCCCACGCGCGCGGAGCGAGAGATCCTCCTCGCCCGCGCCGCCGAGATCGCCTCGGCGACCGGGGCACGCACCCTGGTCGAGCTGGGCTCCGGCTCCTCCGACAAGACCCGGCACCTGCTCGACGCGCTGCCGGCTCTGCACACGTACGTACCGGTCGACGTGAGCGAGAGCGCGCTCACGCAGGCCGGGCAGGCGCTGATCGCCGAGCGCCCCTCGCTCGCCGTGCACGCGCTGATCGCCGACTTCACCGGCGGTCTCACGCTGCCCGGCACACCCGGGCCGCGGCTCGTCGCCTTCCTCGGCGGCACGATCGGCAACCTGCTGCCCGCCGAACGCGCCACGTTCCTGGCCTCCGTACGCGCCCTCCTCTCCCCCGGCGACGCCCTGTTGCTGGGCACCGACCTGGTGAAGGACGAGTCCGTACTGGTCGACGCCTACGACGACGCGGCGGGAGTGACGGCGGCGTTCAACAAGAACGTCCTCTCCGTCGTCAACCGCGAACTCGGCGCCGACTTCGACCCCGACGACTTCGCCCATGTCGCCCTCTGGGACGCCGAGGAGGAGTGGATCGAGATGCGGCTGCGCGCGCGTTCGCGGCTGACCGTGAAGATCCCCGCGCTCGATCTGGCCGTCGACTTCGCGGCCGGTGAGGAGCTGCGGACGGAGGTGTCCGCGAAGTTCCGCGAGGAGGGCGTACGGGGTGAAATGGCCGCCGCCGGCCTGGAGATGACGCACTGGTGGACGGACCAGGAGGGACGGTTCGCACTGTCGCTGAGCATGGCCCGGTGACGGGTCGCGTACCGCTGCGTCGTACGGCACGGTGGAAGTGACGCGTGGCGCATCCGCGTCCGCGGAGAGGAGCACCCGCATGACTGATCACACGTACCGGGTCACCGAGATCGTCGGCAGCTCGACCGAGGGGGTCGACCAGGCCATCCGCAACGCCATCACCCGTGCCTCGCAAACCCTGCGCCACCTGGACTGGTTCGAGGTCACGGAGGTCCGCGGGCAGATCGAGAACGGGCAGATCGAGCATTACCAGGTCGGTTTGAAGGTGGGGTTCCGCCTGGAGGATGGCGAGTAGCGCCACCGGTGCGCTCCGCTGGGCTGTACGAGGGGTTGCATTTCGGCTGCGGGCCGTCCGTGGCTGGTCGCGCCCACGCGGCGGAGCCGCACATTGACACAGCCCCGCCCCTGGGTTCGTTGGGTGCGGGGCCGCGGTCCGGTGCGTCAGCCCGTCGCCAACTGCCGTAGGCGCCCACCCAGCCGGAGGCACGGGGGCCTGGGGGCGCAGCCC
>NZ_JAAKZX010000138.1 GCF_011045025.1 Streptomyces ureilyticus | reverse complement strand
CTCCAGCACGTACGAAGCGCCGCTTGCCCGGAGCGTCCACTGCTGACGGCTCATGGCCTACCGCTGGGAGCACACCGACGCCGCGCTCACCGCCCAGCTGGAGCTGGAGGACGAGGGCTACCCAGGCGTGGTGGAGCCCGGCCACGCGGTCGTACGGTTCACCGACCCGGCCACCGCGCGGGACGCGCTGTCCACGATCCGCACCGAGACGCACCGGCTGCGCCCCGGCGCCCGTACCGCGACGACCCGCGTGGTCGGCTCCGCGGTGTGGCAGGTGTTCGACGGCACCGGCACGGTCGAGGTCGGCAGCGAGCGTTACGACGTTTCCAAGGGCGACCTGTTCGCCGTCCCGTCCTGGGCTCCGCTGACCTTGTCCACCGACAGCGGCCTGGACGCCTTCCGTTTCTCCGACGATCCCGTTTACGAGGCGATCGGTCTGGCCCGCACGCACCGAGAGGAGCCTTCCGCATGAGGCTCGCGACCATCCGTACGACCGAGGGCACCCGGGCCGTCCGTATCGACGACGACTCCGCCGTGGAACTCGGCCACCCCGACCTGGGCGCGCTGCTGCGCCGCCCCGGCTGGCGGGCCGAGGCCGCGAGCGCCGACGGGCCGCGCCACGCACTGACCGCCGTGGACTACGCGCCGCCGGTCCCGTCCCCCGAGAAGATCGTGTGCGTCGGGCTCAACTACCGCAACCACATCCTGGAGATGGGCCGCGAACTGCCCGAACACCCCACGCTGTTCGCCAAGTTCGCCCGCGCCCAGGTCGGCGCGTACGACCCGGTGGTGCTGCCCGCGGGATCCGACGCGGTGGACTGGGAGGCCGAACTCGGCGTGTACATCGGCGCCGAAGTCCGGCATGCCACGCCCGACGAGGCCCGCGCCGCGATCGCCGGATACACGGTGGTCAACGACGTGACCGCGCGCGACTTCCAGTACCGCTCTCCGCAATGGCTTCAGGGCAAGACCTTCGAGGCGAGTACGCCGGTGGGGCCGTGGCTGGTCGTCCCGGATGAGGCGGATACGGATGAACGGCAGCCACTGGCACGGGAGTTGACCTGCGCGGTCGACGGGGAACTGATGCAGAAGGCCGACACCGGCGACCTGGTCTTCGACCCGGCGGCCCTGGTCGCGTACATCTCGCAGATCGTCACCCTCGTCCCCGGCGACCTGATCGCCACCGGCACGCCCGGCGGTGTCGGTCACGCCCGTAAGCCCCCGCGCTATCTGACCGAGGGCAGCGAGCTGGTGACCCGCGTCGAGGGCGTCGGCGAGTGCCGTAACACCCTGGTGAGGGGCTGACCATGCGCATCGCTGTCGTCGGCGGGGGACCGGGCGGGCTGTTCTTCGCCGCCCTGATCCGGCAGGCCGACCCGTCCTCCGAGGTGACGGTCTTCGAACGCAACCGGGCCGACGACGCGTTCGGCTTCGGCGTGGTGTTCTCCGACCGGACGCTCGCCGGTATCCACGAGGCGGACCCCGTGCTCCGTGAGGCGCTGGACGCGCACGGTCGGCACTGGGAGGACATCGAGGTACGGCTGAAGGGCGAGCGGATCCGCTGCGGCGGCAACGGCATGGCCGCGATCGCCCGCCGTACGTTGCTGGGGCTGCTCCAGGAGCGGGCTCGTGACCTGGGCGCGGACCTGCGGTTCGAGACGGAGGGGTCGCTGTCCGAGCTGGAGGGTTACGACCTCGTGGTCGCGGCCGACGGCACCTCGTCGCGGATCCGTGCGGCGATCGAGGAGCGTTTTGAGCCCTCCGTCGAGACGGCGACGGCGAAATTCATCTGGTTCGGCACGGACTACATGTTCGACGGTCTCACCTTCGTCCACGAACGCGGTCCCCACGGCGTGTTCGCGGTGCACGGCTACCCGATCAGCGCGGACGTGAGCACGTTCATCGTGGAGACCGACGAGGCGACGTGGCGGGCGGCGGGGCTTGACGCGTTCGACGTGACGCAGCCGCCCGGACCGAGCGACCTGGCGACGAAGGCATACCTGGAGGAGCTGTTCGCCGAGCAGATCGACGGACGCCGGCTCCTGGTCAACAACTCCCGCTGGGGCAACTTCCGCACCCGGCGCACCCGCCACTGGTACGTCACCGAGCCACGCGCCGTCGTCCTGCTCGGCGACGCCGCACACACCGCGCACTTCTCCGTCGGCTCCGGCACGAAGATGGCCATGGAGGACGCGATCGCACTCTCCGCCGCCCTCGCCAAGCACGGCGACGACCTCCCCGCCGCGCTCGCCGCGTACGAGGCCGCCGCCCGCCCCTCCGTGGAGGCCATCCAGAACGCGGCCCGCCCCAGCCTCGGCTGGTGGGAACACTTCGGCGAGTACCACGACGCCTTCGAGCCCTGGCAGTTCGCGTACCACTTCCTGTCCCGCAGCATCACGGACGGCCGACTGGCGCGACGGGCGCCGGACTTCGTCCGTACCAGTCACGACAAGTGGCAGGCGCGACACGGCGGTTCGGACCCCCTGGACACCCCGTTCGACCTCGATACGTGGCAACTCCCCAGCCGCGTCATGCTGGTCGAGCCCGACGCCACCACCGCGGTGGGCGGCACCGGGGATCCGCTGCCGCTGCGTGTGTCGGCGCCGGACGGGCCGGGGCCCTGGGGCGCCCGGGTCACGGCCCCGGACGACGAAACGGGCCTGGCCGCCGCGTACGCACGACTGGCTTCCCTGGCGGCCGCGGGTCCCGTCCTGGTCGCGGTGGACGGCGGTACGGCCCACTCCCGCGCCCTGCTCACGGAGCGGGCCCGCTTGCACCACGACCTGCCCGCCCTGTTGGTCGACGACACGCTGGACCGCGACCGCGCCGTCACGGCCGTACTGTCCGGGCGGACCGATCTGGTCGGCGCCGCCGCCGACACCGTGGCGGCTTGGGAGGTGACCCGGTGAACGGGGCAGGGAGAGGTGGAGCGCCGGAGGCGGCGACGGTGGAGGCTTCTGTCGGTCCGTCCACGACTGCGGGCGTTCCGCCCCGGGTCCCGCTGCCGGGGCCCGACCCGGTAGCGCGGCCGGGCAGAAGCCTGCCTCTGGGCGGCGATGCGCTCTCGGAGTCCGCCGACGGGCTTGGCGGACTCGGCGCGCTCTTCGCCCCCCGCGGCATCGCCGTCATCGGTGCCTCCCGGGACCCGGCGAAGCTGGGGGCCGCACTGGCCCGTTCGGTTGCCGGGTTTCCGGGGTACGTGGCGCTCGTCAACGCGCGTGATCCGGAGCCGGGCTCCGGGGTGTACGCGTCGGTCGAGGAGGCCGCCGAGTACGGCCCGATCGACCTTGCCCTGGTCTGCCTTCCGGCCAGGGTGTGCGCGGACGCCGTCGCCGAGGCCGCCAAGGCCGGGGCTCGGGCCGCCGTTGTCTATGGCGGCGGGTTCGCCGAGGCCGGAGCGGACGGGGAGCGGTACCAGCGCGAACTCGCCGATGTGGCCGAGCGCACCGGGATCCGGCTGCTCGGGCCGAACACCTCCGGGTTCCTCGCGCCCGGCCGGGGCCTCACCGCCAGCTTCGTACCCGGTGCCGCCGACGTGCCGTCCGGCCGGGTCGCCGTCGTGGCGGCGAGCGGCGGCGTCAACCACGCGCTGGCGTTCCTGCTGAGCGAGGCCGGGCACGGCCTCACGCTCGCGGTGGGGCTCGGCAACTGCGTGGACGTCACGGCCGCCGACGTACTGGAGCACCTGGCCGGCGACCCGCACACCGGCGCCGTGGCCCTGCACATCGAGTCCGTCGCCGACGGGCGCCGGCTGACCGGCGCGGTCGCGCGGCTCGCCGCCACCCGCCCGGTCGTCGCGCTCGTCGTCGGCCGCCACGACGTCGGCGCCTTCGCCGCCTCTCACACCGGCGCCCTCGCCACCTCCTGGCGCACCACCCGCGCGGCCCTCGCCCAGGCCGGTGCCGCGCTGGTGGACGACGAACGTGAACTGGTCGACGCGGTGGGCGCGTTGTCGCTCGTACGACTTCCCGCAGCCGCCGACCCGGGGGTGGGCGTGGTAACGGCTCAGGCCGGCCCCGGCCTGCTGCTCCTTGACGAGCTGCGCGGGCGCCGTGCCGCCGTGCCCGAGCTGACCGCGGACACCCGGCGCGCGCTGGCCGAGGTGCTGCCGCCGCTGACGTACCAGGCGAATCCGGTCGACACCGGCCGGCCCGGCCCCGGTTTCGGCGCCGTACTGAACACGGTGGCCGCCGACCCGGCCGTGGACCTGATCGCCGGGTACGCGCTCCACGAACCGGCCGCCTTCGACCTGGTCGAGGCCGTGGACGCGGCCGGACACAACGTGCCGCTGCTGCTCGGAGTCGGCGGCACGGGCGACGACGTACGACGCGTCCGCCGCGCCCTGCTGGAGCGAGGCGTGCCGGTGGCCGGCGACCCGCACGGGCTCGCCGCCATGACCGGCGCGCTGCTGGCGGACGCCCGCGCCCGGCACCGCACGAGCGCCGGGCCGACCGGGGCGGGTACGCCTCGGGCGGCGGTAGCCATGGAGCCAGGCCCGGGCCCCTGGAACGAGGACCAGGCCAAGACACTCCTGGACCGACTGGGCATACCGACCATGCCCCGCCGAGCCTGCCCCGACCGCGCCGCCGCCCACCGAGCGCTGTCCGAACTGCCCGGCCCGGTAGCGGTCAAGCTGCTGGACGCGGCCGTACTGCACAAGACGGAGATCGGCGGAGTCCACCTCGGCATACGCACCCCGGCCGAGCTGGACGCGGCCCTCGACGCGATCGAGGAGGCGGCCAGACGCGTCGCCGAGGCGGCACCCCCCGATGCGCCGCAGGTACTCGTCGAGTCGATGGCCCCGCCCGGGGTGGATCTCGTGGTCGGCGCCCGGAGGGACCCCGTGTTCGGACCGGTCGTTCTGGTCGGCCTCGGCGGCACCACCGCCGAGGCCATGGCGGACGTGAGCATCCGGCTCGCCCCGCTCACCGCGACGGAAGCCGCGACCATGCCCGCCGACCTGGCCGGATACGCCCTCCTCGACGGCTGGCGCGGCGGCCCCGTACTGAACCGCGCCGCCCTCGGCGAGGTGACGGCGGCCCTCGGTGACCTGCTCGCCGCCCACCCCGCACTCGCTGAGGTCGAAATCAACCCACTACGGATCACCGCCCACGGCCTCGTGGCGCTGGATGCTGTGTGTATCGCTGCCGGACCTGCCGGAATGGCACAAGAAGAAGGTGGTGACTGATGGCCGCACCCATCAGCGAGGGCACCGTCCCCTGGCCGAAGCCCGACGCCGACCGCTATACGGCGGCCGGGTACTGGGCCGGCCGCCCGCTGGGCGACCTGCTCCGCGAGAGCGCCGACCGCAGGCCTGACGCGACCGCACTCGTCGACGGCGAGCTCCGCCTGACCTACGCCGAACTCGCCGCCCGCGCCGACGCGTTGGCGACACGGCTGCTCGACCGCGGACTCACCCCCGGCGACCGGATCGTGGTCCAGCTCGCCAACGGCTGGGAGTTCACCGTCCTGACCTGGGCCTGCCTACGCGCAGGAATCGTGCCGGTGATGGCGCTCCCCGCGCACCGCCGCCTCGAACTGGCCTACCTGGCCGCGCACTCCGAGGCCGCCGCCATCGCCGTACCCGACCGGCTGCGCGACTTCGACCACCAGGCGCTCGCCCATGAGCTCGGCAAGGAGGCCCCGGGCCCCTGGCACGTACTGGTCGCGGGGGACGAGGTCGGCCCCGGCAGCGTGGACCTGCGCGCCCTGTGCGCGCCGAGCGCGGACCCCGCCGCCGACCGCGCCCGGCTGGACGCGGAAACCCCCGGCAGTCGCGACGTCGCCGTGTTCCTGCTCTCCGGCGGCACCACAGGCCTGCCCAAACTGATCGCCCGCACCCACGACGACTACGCCTACAACGCCCGCGCCAGCGCCGAGGTCAGCGCCGTCGACGCCGACACGGTCTATCTGGTGAGCCTGCCCGCCGGGCACAACTTCCCGCTGGCCTGCCCCGGAATCCTGGGCACCCTGCTGGCCGGCGGCCGAGTGGTGATGCTGCCCAGCCCGGAACCGGCCCGCGTCTTCGCCACCGCCGCCGCGGAGCGGGTCACTCACACCGCCGTCGTGCCGGCGGTCGCCGGACGCTGGCTGGAACACGCCGAGCAGCACGGTGCACAGCGGATGGCGAGCCTGCGCGTGCTCCAGGTCGGCGGCTCCCGGCTCGCCGACGAACTGGCCCGCCGTATCCACCCCGTACTCGGTACGACACTCCAGCAGGTGTTCGGCATGGCCGAGGGCCTGCTCAACTACACCCGCCTCGACGACTCCGAGGACGTCATCTGCACCACCCAGGGCCGCCCCATGTGCCCCGACGACGAGGTACGGCTGGTCGACGAACTCGACCGGGACGTACCCGACGGCGAGCCCGGCTCCCTGCTCACCCGCGGCCCCTACACCCCGCGCGGCTACTACCGCGCCCCCGAGCACAACAAGCGGGCGTTCACGGAGGACGGCTGGTACCGCAGCGGCGACATCTGCCGCCGTACGCCCGAGGGCAATCTCGTCGTCGAGGGCCGCGACAAGGACATGATCAACCGGGGAGGGGAGAAGGTCTCCGCGGAGGAAGTCGAGAACCTCGTCTACGAGCTGACCGACGGCGTCAGCCAGGTGGCGGCCGTGGCCATGCCCGACCCAGTTCTGGGCGAGCGGGTCTGCCTCTACGTGGTACCCGCACCCGGTCGCCCCGCCCCGACCCTGGACGCGCTCCGCGCCGCCATGGAGGAAGCCGGTGTCGCCCGCTTCAAACTGCCCGAACGCGTCGTGTGCGTAGAGGAGTTGGCCGCCACCAAGGTCGGCAAGATCGACAAGAAGGCACTGCGCGCGGACATCGCGGCCCGCCTCGAGTCCTCCGGGAGCAGTACGCCATGACCAGTACGGTTCGCCACGATCTCACCGTGACCCTGCCGTGGATGCGTGACGGCACAGCCCTGCTGCTGGGCGCGACCGACCGCCTCGGCGACCCCGACCTGCGCGCCCCCAGCACCCTCCCCGACTGGACCCGCGCACACGTCATCGGTCACGTCGCCCGCAACGCCGAGGCCCTCGTCCGCCTGGCCACCTGGGCACGTACGGGCGTCCCCACCCCGATGTACGGCAGCCGCGAGCAGCGCACCGCCGAAATCGACGCCTCGGCCACCCTCCCGCCGGACGTCCTGCGGGAGCAGCTGAAGTCGACGGCCGCGGAACTGGACGACGCCCTGGCCGCCCTGGACCCCACGGCCTGGGGGACCGAGGTGCGCAGTGCCCTGGGCCGCACCATCCCCGCCGCCGAGATCCCCTGGATGCGAGTACGGGAGGTGTGGCTGCACGCCATCGATCTCGCGGCGGGAGTGACCTTCACGGACCTCCCGGCCCCGCTGACCGACGCCCTCCTCGACGACGTCACCGCCGCTCTGTCCACCCGCCCCGGCTGCCCACCGGTCCACCTCAACCCGACCGACCGGGACCGCACTTGGCGGTTCGGCCCGACGACGGCCGAAGCCACGGCTGTGGCCCCGGTCGTGGCAAAGGCCGAGGCCCCGACCGTGGCACAGGCCGGGGCCCCGACCGTGGCAAAGGCCGAGGCCCCGACCATCGTCGAGGCCCCGGCCACGGAACTGCTGGCCTGGACAACGGGCCGGGCGCAACGGGCCGAGCCGGTGACCCTGCCACGCTGGCTGTGACCGTCCGCCCGTAAGGCGCCGTCAGAGGCCGCGCTCGTAAGGTGCCGTCAGAGGCCGCTCGTAAGGCCTCGTCAGAGGCCGAACTCCTGGGCCGACAGCCCGAGTACCGAGCACGCCTCACGCAGGACCTGCTCCTCGGCAGGCGCGATGTAGCCGTCCGCGCCCGCGACGACGAAGCCGGTCTGTACGACCGCCCTGGCCTCCGTCGGCTTCTTCGCGGCCTTGGCGATTTCCTGGAGGACCTCGGTCTTGCCCTGCTGGAAGTTGAACGCCAGCTGGTCGACATGCTTGTTGAAGCGCTGCCGGAGCTGCTCCGGCGGGAAGTTCTGCAGTACGTCGTTCTGGACGATCAGCCCCTCCACGTGCTGCCGCTCGGCCGGGTCGACGTTTCCGTCGGCGGCGGCGACCAGGGCGCACATCGCCATGCTGGCGTCCCGGTAGGAGCCGCTCTTCAACTCCGTCTTGAGGGAGGTGAGCTGGGACTTGAGCATGCTCACCATCTGAGCCTTCGAACCCCCGGAGGACCTTGAGCCGCTCGGCCTGTGTCCACCGGAGCCGCCCCGCGCCCCCTGCGCCTGCTGCAGACCCTTGGCCTGGTCCTTGATCTTGTCCCACATAGCCATCCGTGCCACCTCGGCCTAAGCCCATGTCGTTTGTCGCTACGGTCGTCCGCGTGCGTTCCGCACGTCCTTATCGCCAACTCCTCCCCGCCCGGCGAAGTTCCATGACGTGACTCGGACAGCAGAGGCGTAACGATCTCAATGGTTAAGAATTCACCCACCCGGTCGGGCTTTGGTAAGGCTTGCCTCATATGCTTGCGTGGCCCCGTCGCCGTACGCCGTATGCAATGCGCCGGGGCGTGACCCGCCCCGACCAGCCCTCTCGCACGACGTACGACAGGACCCACCATGCGCACCACCACCCGCGGCCTCCTCGCGGCGCTCGCCCTCGGCCCGCTGCTGACCGGCTGTTTCGTGTCGGACGAGGGCGGTTCGGCCACCGATGGCGCGGGGGGATCGGGCGGCCGGCTGAAGATCGCCCTCGCGGTGCCGCCCGTGCAGGCCCTCTCCCCGTACAGCAATGACGCCACCGTGCTGAGCAAGCTCTCCGTGGCCGAAGGCCTCACCGCGCTGAACAAGGACGGAGCCGCCGCGCCCGCCCTGGCGAAGTCCTGGAAGCAGGTGAACCCCACGACTTGGAGCTTCGAGCTGCGCAAGGCCACGTTCCAGGATGGCTCGGACGTCACCGCGGAGTCCGTCGTCAGCGCCCTTGACCACGCGGGCCAAGCCGCGCCCAAGCCCCGCGTCCTCAGCGATGTGACGCTCACCGCCAAGGCCGACGACGCCGACACCGTCACGCTCACCACCAAGGCCGCCGACCCGGTGCTCCCGCTGCGGCTCGCCAGCCCCGCGCTGGGCATCCTCGCCCCGAAGGCGTACGCGAAGAACGGCACCGTCAGCCCGGTCGGCACCGGCACCGGGCCCTTCGAGATCACGAAGCTCACCGGGAAGACCAAGGCCACGCTCGACCGCTTCGACGGCTACTGGGGCGGCAAGGCCAAGGCGCCCGGCGTCGACGTGACCTGGATCGCCGACGGCACCGCCCGAGCGAGCGCCCTGCGCGGCGGCGACGTCGACATCGCCGAGTGGATCCCCACCGCCCAGGCGAAGTTGCTGGACAAGGACACCCGTCACGAAGTGCCCTCCGTACGGACCGACAGCCTGGTCCTCAACACCGGCAGCGGCCTCTTCACCGACGCCTCGCTGCGCGCCGCCGCTCGCGAGGCCGTGGACGGCGGCGCCCTCGTCGACTCGGTCTTCGGCGGGTACGCCGACCCGGCGCAGGGCCTGTTCGGGCCCGCCGTCTCCTGGGCGGACGACAACCGGGTGGCCGTGAGCGGACGCGCCACGGCCACGACCGCCGCCGACGTCAAGACGAAGACCAAGGGCAAGACCCTGCGCCTGGCCACCTACACCAACCGCGCCGAACTCCCCGAGGCCGCCACCGTCCTCCAACAGCAGCTGGAGAAGGCCGGGTTCACGGTCAAGCAGGACGTACGCGAGTACACGCAGATGGAGGCCGACCTCCTCGCGGGCAAGTACGACGCGCTCGTCTTCTCCCGGGTGACGCTCCTCGACACCGGCGACGCGGTCGCGTACCTCGCCAGCGACTACACCAGCGACGGCGTCTACAACATCGCCGGACTGAAGGACCCGAAGGTCGACCAGGCCATCAAGTCCGCCGCCGAGGAGGGCGACACGGAGCGGCGGCAGCAGCAGATCATGCGGGCCGAGGCGGAGATCCTGCGCACCGACGCGGTCGTACCGCTGGTGTACGAGAAGGTCGTCCAGGGCATCGCCACCGACGTCGAGGGCGTGCTGCTCGACCCGCGCGAGCGGTCGTTGGTCGACGTCGACACCCATGTGAAGTAAGCAGCGCCGGATGAGCGCCAAGTCCGCCGGTCCCGACTCCCGCCCGCCCCGGTGGCGCGCGGGGGCCGGCCGCGTCGTCGCCGGGACCGCGCTGCTGACGGCCGTCGCCCTGCTGCCCTGGCTGTCCGGTACCGATCCCGCCCTCACGGTCCTGCGCGCCCGCTCCGCCGACGCGGATCCGAGCCCCGCCCAACTGGCCGCCGTACGAGAGCAACTGGACCTGGACGAAGGGCCGTTCGCGCATCTCGCGCAGTGGCTGGGCGGACTGCCGCGCGGCGACGCGGGCACCTCGTGGGTGTCCGGCGAACCGGTCCTGCCGGAGGTGACCACCGCCTTCGCGGTCTCCCTGACGCTGATGCTCGGCGCCCTCGTGGTCACGGTCGCGGTGGCCGCGCTGGTCTGCGCCCGCACCCTGCACCTCGGCTCCCGGCGACGGCTGCGGCAGAAGCGGGCGGGCACCGGCGCCGCCGTCCTCGCCGCGCTGCCCAAGTTCTTGCTCGCCTCGCTGCTCGCGACCGTGTGCGGGGTGTGGCTGGGCTGGTTCCCGTCGAGCGGCTGGGCGGGACCGATGTCGATGGTGCTGCCCGCGCTCGCCCTCGGCGTACCGTCCGGCGCGGTGATCGGCGGCCTGCTCGACCAGTCGCTGCCCGCCGCCTTCCAGGAGCCGTGGGCGCGGACCTGGCACGCGTACGGATTCTCGCCCCGCCATATCGCCCGGCACGCGCTGCGCCGCACGCTGGCCGGTGTACTCCCGCAACTCCTGCCGACCGTCGTCGCCCTGGTCGGCGGCGCGGTCGCGGTGGAGAAGATCTTCAACATCCCGGGGCTCGGCCGACTCGCCCTGGACGCCGCCATCGCCCAGGACTTGCCGCCGCTGCAGACCGCGACGCTGGTCCTCGTCCTGCTCGGCGCCGCCGCGGGTCTCCTCATCCAGGCCCTGCGCCGCGTACTCCTCGGCCCCGCCCTGCGGGACGGCGCCCTGCCCGCCCTGTACCCGCCTGCCCTCGCACGGCGACGCTCCACACGCTGGGTCGCCGGGTTCTGTGCCCTCGCCCTGCTCACCCTGGTCGTAGCCGGCCTCCTGCGCGACCCCCTCCAGGTGGACACGGCGGCCCGCCTGCTGCCGCCGTCAGCCGTGCATCCCTTGGGCACGGACTCGCTCGGCCGCGATCTGCTGGCCCGGCTGGGTCACGGGGCGCTGCGTACGGCGGGCGTGGCCCTCGCGGTCACTGCGGTCAGCGTCGTCCTCGGACTGCTGCTCGGCATGGCGACACAGGTGGGCGCGGGCCTGACCGAAGTGGTGTCGACCCTGCCGGCCGTACTCGCCGGACTGCTGACCACCGCGGTCACCGGGCCGTCGGTGTGGGGCGCCGCGGGCGCGGTGTGCGTGGTCGCGTGGAGTCCGTACGCCGCCCAGACCGCGGCCCTGCTCGAACAGGAACGGGCGAGCGGCCACCTGCTCGCGTCCCTCTCCTTCGGAGCCGGACCGCGGTACCTGCTGCGCCACCACTACCTGCCCGCCGTACTCCCGTCCGTCCTCCGCAACGCCCTGCTGCGACTGCCCACTACGGTCCTCGTGCTCGCGTCCCTCGGCTTCCTCGGCCTGGGCGAGCAGCCGCCCACCCCGGAGTGGGGCCGCCTGCTGTCGGAGAACCAGCCGTACGTGGAACTGGCGCCCTGGACGGTACTCGGCCCGGCCTGCGCACTCGTCCTGCTGTCAGTTCTCGCTGTCGCCGTGTCGTCCGGTTCCGTCGGGGTGTCCGGTTCGGCGTCGGGACGGGGCAGGTCCCGACGCCGAACCGGCCGAACCGGTCGATCCGGCGGGCGCGACGTGCGCCACGAAGAGGACGTACGTCTCGAAAAAGTGGTGGCCGCTGGTATGTCACCGCCTCCTGGCAGCGCGCCGCCACCCCCGTCCTGCCGCTTCAGACGGCCTTGGCCGCGGGGGTGGTCGGGGTGGACATGAACGACGACCACCTGGCTGCCTGGCAACTCGACGTGCACGGCAACCCGGTCGGCGAGCCGCAGCGCTTCTACTACGACCTTTTGGGCAGCACGGAGCACCGGGACGCCCAGATCCGGCATGCGCTGACCGGGCTGCTGCACTACACCCGCCGCTGCGGGGCCGCCGCGATCGCCCTTGAGGACCTCGACTTCGCGGCGGAGAGGAGCCGGGAGAAGCATGGCCGCAACAAACGCTTCCGCCGCCTGCTTGCCCGCTTCCCGACTGCCCGCCTCAAGGCTCGGCTGGTGTCGATGGCCGCCGAGCAGGACGTAGCGATCGTGGCGGTGGATCCGGCGTACACCAGTCGATGGGGTGCCCAGCACTGGCAGAAACCGCTGACCAGCCCACGACGTGAGATGTCCCGGCACGATGCGGCGAGCATCGCGGTCGGGCGACGCGCCCTCGGACATCCGATCAGGCTGGGGGCACCTCCCAGCGGTAGCTGGGGGAGGACGGCACCGCCCCACCCCGACCAGAGTGATCGTGGTGGGCATCGGACCGTCCAGGCCCGACCGGAGACCCGACGGCGTGAGGAACCCCGCCCCCACCTGCCCGGACCGCGCACCGGATGCGCGCCGCCCGGCGGTGGAGCGAAAGCGGGCGACCTGGGGGTACCTCCCAGCGGTAGCTGGGGGAGTGCCCAACACCGTTCGGGGCACCCGGCTGAGCATGAGCCCTGGCAACAGGACTCACTCCCGCTCAGTCTTTAGACACGGTGATGGGACTGCATGTAACTCAGGGTGTCAGCGATTGCGCGGGGCCACCAGGCCGGATTCGTAGGCGAGGACCACGAGTTGGGCGCGGTCGCGGGCGTGGAGTTTGGCCATGGCCCGGTTGATGTGGGTCTTGGCGGTCATCGGGCTGATCACCATGCGGTCGGCGATCTGGTCGTTGGACAGGCCCTGGGCGACCAGGGCGACGGCTTCGCGTTCGCGGTTGGTGAGCTCGTCCAGCTCCGTACCAAGATCGGTGTGGAGCGGCTGGGCGACGTACCGGTTGATCAGCTTGCGGGTGATCGACGGTGCGAGCAGGGCGTCACCGCGCGCGGCGACGCGTACGGCGTGCAGAAGGTCCTCCGGCACGATGTCCTTGACGAGGAACCCGGCGGCGCCTGCGCGCAGCGCGTCGAGGACGTACTCGTCGAAGCCGTAGTTGGTCAGGATGACGACGTGCACGCCTGCCAGGTCCGGGTCGGCGGCGATGCGCCGGGTCGCCTCGATGCCGTCGACGTGCGGCATCCGGATGTCGATGAGCGCGACGTCGGGCACGTGTTCCTTCGTGAGGGCCAGGCCCTCCTTTCCGTCGCCGGCCTCGGCCACCACCTCGATGTCCTCCTCGAGGTCGAGGAGCGCGCGGAATCCGCTGCGAATGAGGGGCTGGTCGTCGACCAGCAGGACACGGATCACGACGTCTGCTCCACGGGAAGTTCGGCCTGGACGGTGAAGCCGCCCTCGCCGCGCGGCTCGGCGCGCAGCCGGCCGCCGAGTGCGGTGATGCGTTCGCGCATCCCGAGCAGGCCGATGCCGGGCACCAGGACGGTGTCCGGTGTGGCCTTGCCGTCGTCCTCGACTCGTATAGCCAGGGCGTCCGGACGGTGGTCGATCCGCACCGACGCCGTGGCGGCGCCCGCGTGACGGGCGATGTTGGTGAGCGACTCCTGAACGATCCGGTAGGCGGTACGGTCCACCGCGGCCGGTACGTCCTGCCGTCGCCCTTCGATCGTCAGCGTCGCGTCCAGGCCGATGCTGCGGGCACGTTCCACCAGTTCCGGGACGTGGTCGAGCCCACGCGGCGGGGCCGTGTCGTCGTCGCGCAGCGCCTCCAGGGTCGCGCGCAGTTCCCGGGTCGCCTCCCGTCCGGCCTGCTGGATCGCCAGCAGGGTCTCCGGCACCTCCTCGCCACGCCGACGGGCCAGATGGACAGCGACCTCGGCCTGCACCTTGATGACCGAGATCTGGTGGGTGAGCGAATCGTGCAGTTCCCGCGCGATGTGCAGCCGCTCCTCGTCGGCGCGGCGTCGCGCGGTCTCCTCGCGGGTGCGCTCGGCTTCCTCCGCCCGCCGCTCGGCCTGCCGCAGCGCTTCACCCGCGGCGCCGGCCGCGATCAGCCAGGCGATCTCGAGGGCGCCTCGGGCCTGCGCGAAGGCCTCGCCCGTGTCGTGCGGGCCTGAGGCCAGGGCGGCGAGGGGGAGGGCGGCCAGCATGGCGATGGACGCCGCGATCGTGAGGGTGCGGTGTCCGGCTCGTACGGCGGCGTACACGGCGAACAGGTAAGCGACGGCGGGCACGTCGAAGCCGGTCGACTGGTAGCCCACCGCGCACAGCCCGGTGACGGCCAGCACGGGAACCGGGGCCCGGCGGCGCGCGGCCAGCGCCAGGCCGCCGGCCACCAGCAGCGTGTAGCCGAGCAGGTCGAGGTCTGCGGCGGAGTGCTGCCCGGACAGCCCGGTGACCAGCAACGTCGTCGCTACGCCGACGGCGATGGCCCAGTCCCTGACAGCGGGGCTGACAGCGGGTCTGGCACTGGGCTGTTTTGTCCCCATGCGCGCACCCTAGCCGGATGCTGCCGCGGGCGAGTCCCGCTGGCGGAGGAGCGGTCGGCTACCGCGTAGGCGGTACCTGTGCGGCGCTTGCCGCGTCCGCGGTAGCCGGCTGCGGCACCGGCGGCAGCGCGAAGTGTCCGCGCCTGCGGGACGACCGGCGGGTGCGCCCGGCGACATGCTCAGGGAGACATTCAGATCTCGGAGTCGAGACGCATGAAAGACACGAAAGGGGAGAGGCACATGAGCTCAACAGGAGCCGTGAGGTGGTCAGTTCGACGTGTGCTCGCCATGACCGGAACCGCTCTGCTCGGAACGGCCCTGCTCGGGGTCGTTCTGCTCGCCGCACCGGCAGCCGCGCACGCCTCGGTCCAGCCGACCGCTGCCGGGGCCGCCGACATGAGCGCCGGGCGACTCGGGGCCAGCCTGGCCGGCGTGCTTGGGCTGATCGGCGTGATCACCGGCGGGCTGGCCCTGGCCCGCCCCACCGGACGTTTCGGCGCGGGCTCCGGACGGCTCGGAACCATCGTGCCCCTGGCGGCGGGCTTGACCGCCATGGCCCTTGGTGGGCTGATCGCGGCCACCTCTGACGGTGGTATCGGTACCGGCAACGGGCTGGGCGGGGCCATCGTCGCCCTGGTGGTGGGGCTGATCGCGGTGGCCCTCGGCGGGGTGACTCTGGCCCGCTTCCGCCGAACCGGCTCCGCTGCCGCCGTGACGGCCGACCGGCCATGATGACGGTTCAGCGCCCGTGTTGCGGTGTGCGTTTCTTTGGAGGCGCGGGCGCTCGCTCCTGGCTCACTTGCCGACTGCCGGTCCGTACCACTGGAGCGCTTGGCCGGTGACGGCGGCGATGCATTCGAAGTCGCGGTCACGGTGCAGGAGGGTCAGACCCTGCAGCTCGGCCGTGGCGGCCACGACGAGGTCGACGGCTCCGGCCCTGCGGTGTTGTCCGCGCTGAATGAGGGTTTCCTGGACCTGCCAGGCGCGGTCGTAGGCCCGGTCGTCGACCGGTACCCAGCCGATCCGCTTGTAGACCAGGTTCGCCATCGGGGCCCCTTCCATGCGGAGGAACGGACCCTTCCTGTCGTCAAGCCCTGTCATCACTCACCATCGGATCCGATTGGATCGGCGCCGCCCAGGCGCCCCGGAATGCCCGGGTTCATTGGATGCTCACGCGCCCTGTCGTCAATGGATTGCTTTCCGACAAGGCGATCCTGGCGTTCAGTGGTGTTGTCAGGCTTGCACGGTGGGCCGGACGACGATTTCGTTGACGTCGACGCCGGCGGGCTGCTCGATCGCGTAGCCGATGGCGGAGGCGATGGCGGAGGGCGGCATTGCGATCTCGTCGCGCATCTGAGTCATTGCGGAAGCGGCCTCGGGGGTGGCTCCCTTGCCGACACCCTCGGTGTGGGTGAAGCCGGGTGATACGACAGTCACGCTCAGGTCAGGACCCGATTCCTGGCGCAGGCCCTCGGAGATCACGTTCACCGCCGTCTTGGTGGCCGCGTAGACGGCTAGGGGAGATTTGACGACGTAGGCCGCGGTGGAGCTGACATTGACGAAGTGGCCGGAGCGCTGTCGGCGGAAGACGGGGAGGGCCGCTCCGATGCCGTTGAGCAGGCCGGTGATGTGCGTGGAGACCATGGCGTCCCAGTCGTCCTGGCGCAGTTCGTCGAAGGGGGAGACAGCCATGGTGCCCGCGTTGGAGATGAGAACGTCGAGGCGGCCGTACTGCTCGATGGCGCTATCGGTAAGGCGGTGGAGGTCTCCGCGGCGTGTGACGTCGACGATGATGCCGGTGGCGGTTCCGCCCTTGGCCGTGATGCCGTCCACCACAGCGCTCAGTCGGTCCTCTCGCCGGGCCCCGAGCACGAGCCGGGCTCCCTTTTCGGCAAGGAAGTTCGCGGTCGCCTCACCGATGCCGCTGCTGGCACCTGTGATCGCGATGACCTTGCCCTGGATGGTCGACATGATCAAGTTCCTTCCGAGAGGCATGCGCAGGTCATCGCGTGACCTACAGTGAAACCGGGGTCATCCCCACTTGTTCGAAGGTAATCGGGGAACTCCCCACTTAGCAAGTCGGGGCACCCGGGAAGGAAGCCGAAAAGGATGGTCGACGAAGCGCACCGCCCGTTGCGCGCCGACGCACAGCGCAACAGGGACAAGATCCTCACCGCTGCTGCACGCGTGTTCACCACGGAGGGCCTGAACGCGCAGATGGACCGAATCGCCAAGGAAGCGGGCGTGGGCAGTGCGACTCTGTACCGCAACTTCCCCACCCGGGAAGCTCTGGTCGAGGCGGTCTACCGCAACGAGGTGGCCCAGCTGTGCGATTCCGTCTCTTCCCTGCTGGCGCAGGAGTCGCCCGACGAGGCCCTGCGCTCGTGGACGCGTCTCTTCCTGGACTACGTCACCACGAAGTACGGCATGATCGACGCCTTGCGCGCCATCGCCGCAACGGGAGGCAACCCCTACGGCCACAGCAGGGAGATGATCCAGACTGCCGTCACCGCCCTCATGGACGCATGCACGGCAGCCGGGAAGATCCGAACCGACATCCCCCCCACCGACATCAGCGCCGCACTGGAGGGCATCGCCCTCACGTCGGCGGGCGCGGAACACCGACAGCAGGCAGAACGCCTGCTCGACCTCATCCTGGACGGCCTCAAGACCCGCGCGTGAAGACGGCCGGCACCCCCGAGTACCGGTGGCCGCCGCAGCTCAGGGCCGGGACGCGGAGGAGGCGGTGATGCCGGCGCGGGAACGGTTGGCGCGGACCTCGTCGTGGTGGTCGGCCGTCCAACCGATCAGCTGCTTGACGATGTCCTTCAGGCCGCCGCCGAGCGGGGTGAGCGCGTACTCCACGCGCGGTGGCACCTCGGCGTAGGCGGTACGGCTGATGAAGCCGTCCTCTGTGAGCTGGCGAAGGGTGTGGGTCAGCATGCGCTGGGAGATGCCCGGGATCTGGCGCTGCAAGTCGGTGTAGCGCATCGGGCCGCCCTCCAGGACGGCGATGATCAACATGCTCCACTTGTCGCCCACCCGGTCGAGCACCTGGCGGATGAAGGCCATGTGATCGGCGGGGATGCTCGCGCACGGCCCGACCGTAGCCGCCATCCCGTTACCCGCGCTGTCCTGCATGGCGCCCGTTCCTCTCCGTCGCGCACACCGATGTGCCTTTTGTATCGCCTTCCATACTGGCCCATCATGGCGTTACGAACAAAGAGTAGGAATCGAAGGTCAGGCCATGAAGGTAGAGATCTGGTCTGAGATCGCCTGCCCCTGGTGCGGTCTGGGCGGCCATCGGTTGGACCGGGCCGTGGAGCGATTCGAGCACAGCGGCCACGTAGAAGTGATCCACCGCTCGTTCCCTCTGGGCAGTGGCCTGCCCGAGGACCGCACGCTCAGCGTCCGCGCATTTGTGCTGGCCAAGTACGGCGCCAGGGGGAGGTCATTCCCCCAGGTCAGAGCTATCGCAAGCGTTCCAGCGTCCCGGATGCGCCGGCAGTCGTGGCGGCCGGGACGGATCACCTCACAAGCTTGGGTCATCCAAGCACGCCGCTCCCGGCACCCGGTCGAGCGGCCCATGCCAACACCCGTACATCACAGGGGGATCCACATGTCCACACGCGCCAACCGCACCCGCATGCTCGTCGCCGCCGCGCTCACGGCCGCCACGTTGACGATGACGGCGTGCAACAACGGCGAGGACGGCAACAACGAAGGGACGGCACCGGCGGGATCCGCGTCCACGGCCTCCACCGCGCCTTCGTCGAAGGCGAACGAGGGGACCTCCACCGGGGCGGGTCAGACCGACTCGGCGGGCTCGGGCTCCGGGGGCTCGACAGGTGGCGCGGCCGGTTCGAGCGGCACGACGGGTTCCAAGGGGTCGTCGGATTCCACGGGCGGCACCTCGGGCTCCAAGGGCTCGAATGGCTCCAACGACGACTCGGCGTCCGCCTCCTCCCGATGCTCCGTCGAGTCCACCCGTACGACCGCCACGGAGGTCTCCCGCCCCCTGAACCACCTTCTCCTCACCGTCACCAACACCGGTTCGGGGAACTGTGACCTGGTCGGCTACCCGGCCGTCCGTTTCGACGAAGCCCAGTCCGTCCCGCCGGCCATCGAGGCCTCCAAGCCGCAGGCGGTGGTCACGCTGGCTCCCGGTGAGTCGGGCTATGCGAGCGTCCTTCTCTCGGCCGCGGACGGCAGCGGCTCGGGCGGCTACAAGGCCAAGTCCCTCGCGGTCTACTTCGACGTGGACGCGAGCGGCGCTGCCCAACCGTCACTCCCTGCGAAGGGCGTGCACATCGACGACTCGCTCCGAGTCTCGTACTGGCAGTCGACCATGGCCGACGCCCTGACCTGGTAACGCGCCAGTACGCCGTACGCGGCGGCCCCGAGCCTGCGGAGGGGGAGGCTCGGGGCCACCGTCGGGTACAGCCGGGTGACGGGCTGCCCGACCCGGCGGGGTCTACGCCGCGATTCCTCCGGTGCAGGCGGCGCCGGGCTCAGGTGTCTGAGGGCCCTGGACGTACTTGTCGAAGAACTCGTTCACGCGAGGGTCGGACGCCTTCTCGATCTTCAGCTGGTGTCCCCAGGCCGTCAGCGTGATGGGCGACGACTGGCTCTCGTACGGGCTCATCAGGCTGTACGGCGTCTTGGACACCCTCTCCGTCAGGGCCTTCACGTCGGCCTCGGCGGCCTTGTCGTTGTACGTGACCCAGACGGCGCCGTGCTCCAGGGCGTGCACGGCGTTCTCGTCGCGGATCGGCTGCGTGTAGACGTCGGAGTCGCAGTTCTGCCAGGCGGCGGCGTGGTCGCCGCCCGCGGGGGGAGTCATCGGGTAGTCGACTTCGGTGTCGACGTGGTCCTGGCCCAGTTTCGACCAGCTCTTCTCGCCTCTGACCGGGGCGGCCTGGGCCTGTTCCTTGTCGTTCGCGGTGTTGATCAGATACGCGCCGCCGCCCACCAGACCGGCCAGGATCGCGGTGGCCGCGACGAGGGTGATGATCCGGCTGCGGCGCTCTCGAGCGCGTTCGGCCTGGCGCTGCTCCTCTATTCGGGCGCGGCGGGCGGCGGTCCGGTCCTTGCCCGAGCTCTTGTTGGCGGTCTTGGCCGGGGGCTTGGCCGAAGTCTTGGGCGCGGTATTGGCTGAAGTCTTGGGCGCGGTCTTTTTCTCAGCCTTGCCCGTGTTCTTGTTCTTGTTCTTGGGGTTGCTGGCGGATGCCATGACGAAGTGCCTCTCGTGCAGGGGAGATCGACGGATGCCGGTGATCGGGGTCGGTGAGGCATCCGGATCTAGGTCCGCAGCACCTGAAGCATGTGGAGGTCGGGGGGACAAGCCGCGGGGCGGCCCGCGAGCGGCGCCGGGGCGGCGACGGGCCGGGGCTCCACGCGTGCGGGGGTCGCCTGAGGCAGCGGGTGGGATCCAGGCCCCGTGGTCGGCGTGTCCGCCGCCGCTCGGCCCTCGCACTGGTCATGGTCCGGTACGGGACAGAGGTGCTCGCGCGCGTCGGGGCCCAGCGAGTCCGACGCGTCCAACAGGGCCTGCGCGTCGTCCAACGGAGCCTGGGTTTCGTCCACCAGGGCCTGGGCGTCCAACGCTTGCCGCGGATCCTGCGCGGACGAGATGGCGGCGACGGGGTGCACCGCCTGGTGGTGGGTGTCGTAGCCGACCATGCCCAGCACCGTGAGCAAGGCCGCCAACAGGCCCAGGAACACGGACGCCGACGCCCGCTGCCGACTCACTGTCGCCGGACGGTCGGTGACGGACCGGTCACGACTGGTCGCGCTGTCCGGGCGCGGGTTCCCATGGACGCCACGAGCCGCGAACTTGAGCACTCAATGAGTTTAGAGGGCTCTGCCGGCCGGGAAGACCCGCGCGGCCACCGCTGTGCCGTCCGTCAGGCGCCGCCGCGCCGCCTCCAGGCAACCGGAGGATGATGTCCCTTCGTCGTACCTTCGGAGGGAAGGGCCGTGTCGCGCCCAACAAGGCCTCGTAGTCAGGGAGTTGAAGATGGGCGCACCGGACGCGCAGGAGACGCGGGACGCGCAGGACGTGCAGGAGACGCAAGACGCGCAGGACACGGCCAAGAGGCTGCGGGCGATCAGCGACGAGCTGTCGGACCGTTTCTACGAGCGGGCCGACGTGGTGCGGACGCTGGTGGTGACGTTGCTGGCCGGACAGCACTCCTTAGTGCTCGGCCCGCCCGGAACGGCGAAGTCCGAGATGGCCCGGGAGCTCACGGGCCGGGTCGAGGGAGCGTCGTACTGGGAGATCCTCCTGTCGAAGTTCACCGCGCCGACGAGGATGTTCGGCCCCATCGACGTCGCCGCGCTGGCCCGGGGTGAGTACCGCCAGGTCTACGAAGGCCGTGCCACGACCGCGCACGTCGCGTTCATCGACGAGATCTTCAAGTGCTCCACAGCGGCGCTGAACGAGACGCTGGGCTACCTCAACGAGCGGATCTACCACCCCGAGAACGGCGGCGAGCCGATCCGCTGCCCCCTGATCGGGGCCATCACCGCGAGCAACGAACTGCCCGCAGAAGAGGACGCGGCCGCGATCTACGACCGGCTGCTGGTGCGGATCGAGGTCGGATACCTGGAGGATCCCTCGAACTTCGCCGCGCTGGTCCGCTCAGCCGTAAGCCGTCCGGCGCCACCGACACGGACCACCATCGAACTGGCCGCGTTGCAGCACGCCGTGACCGAAGCCGTCCCGGCCGTCGACGTACCCGACGCGATCGTGGATGCCGTATGCACGCTGCGGGCCGCCCTGCGCCGCAAGGAACTCGTCGCCTCCGACCGCCGCTGGCGCCAGGCGGTGGGCCTGCTCCAGGCGTCCGCGTACCTCGACGGCCGTCCGGCGGTCGCCGAGACCGACCTGTCGGTGCTGACGCACGTGCTGTGGAACTCCCCCGCCGAGCGCCCGACCGTCGAGCGTGAGGTGCTGCACCTCGTGAACCCCGACGCCAAGGAGGCGCTCGACCTGGCCGACACCATCGAGGAGCTGGAAGCCCAACTCGACGCCATGGCCGGGCAGTCCCGCGAGGCGCTGAGCGAGTGGGTCATCAAGAAGGCGCACAACCAGCTCGCCATGGCGGGCAAACGGCTGGAGAAACTGCGCGAGGAGGCGGCGGGCGCCGGCCGCTCCACCGCCGCCATCGACCGGGTCACCGGCCGCCAGCGCGCCGTACGCGCCCGCGTTCTCACCGAGGCCCTGGGCGTGGACGCGAGCACGGTGCAGGCCCAGCTCTGAGCATCGAGGAGGGGACTGACGGGACCATGGGCGAGACGCCGAGCAGGTTCGACGAGTTGGCGAGCCGGGCCGGGAAGTGGCTGGGCCTGTCCACCGCCGCTCCCGAGCGGCACACCACGGCCGTGGTCGCGGACCGTTTCGACCGGATCGCATGGCGCGACACGTACGAGCAGTCGGCCGGACTACGCGATCTGGCCGAGGAGTTGAACGAGCGCTACGGCCACACCACCAGCCACACCACCGACTACATCATCAGCCACGCCACCGACTACATCATCAGCCACGCCACCGACTACCTCACCGGCTACACCACCGACCTCCTGGCCGACGCGTTCCTGGCCGCCTACAAGGTCAGCCCGCGGTTGCGCGAGCGCGCGGAGATGGACCCCTCCCGGCTGGTCAACCATCAGGCCATCACCTCACTGCTGGACTCATCGGAGTTCGCCGAACTGCACCGGGAGACGGCCGGCGACCCCTACGCCGCCGCCATGGCCGTACTCGCCCAAGCCTCCGCCCTGCGCCGGATGCTGGAGCACTCCCGACATGCCCAGGAACAGGCCGAGCAGGCGAGGAAGGCCCAGCAGAGCGCCGACGACGCGGCGACCGCCGTAAGCGAGGCGCTTCAACAGGCCGACGAGGACGGCATGGCGCCGGCCCCCGCCGCCGACGCCGTACAGGAAGCAATCGAGGCGGCCGAGTCCGCGGAGGCCGCCGCCGGGCAGGCCCTCCAGACCGCCGCGCAGGCCCTCACGGCGGCGGCCCCCGGCATCCGTACCACCGCGCGGACCGCTGCGGCGAAGGCCGCCGACGCCGTACGGGAGGAAGCCGCGCTGATGCGTGCATGGGGCGTCGGCCCCGGCCAGCTGGAGCGGATGCCGTACGAGCAGCGGGCCCGGCTCGCCGAGCGGCTGCGCACCAGCCGTCTCGCGGAGTGGGCCGAACTGATCGGCCGCTTCCGGCAGATGGCCGGCGGCGAACGCGCCCGCAAGGTGGAGAACGCCACCGGCGAGCTGGTCGGCGTCACGCTCGGCAACGACCTCTCCCGCGTGATCCCCTCCGAGCTTGCGGGCCTCGGCCTGCCCGCGCTGCGTGCGGTGTTCGCCGCGCGCTACGCCGCCGGCGAGCTGATGCTCTACGACAGCCAGGGAGAGCAGACCACCGGCCAGGGCGCCGTCATCGCGTGCGTCGACACCTCGCACTCCATGTACGAGGCGGGGCCCGGCGGAGTCACCCGGGAAGCGTGGGCCAAGGCGTGCGCCCTGGCGCTGCTGGACCAGGCCCGGGACGCGGGGCGCGACTTCGTCGGCATCCTGTTCTCCGCCGCCGACAAGCTCCAGGTCTTCCGCTTCCCGGCCGACGAGCCCGCCGACGTGGTCCGCGTACTCGACTTCGCGGAAACCTTCCTCGGCGGCGGCACCAGCTACCAGCGGCCGCTGTCGGCGGCCGGTGAACTGCTGGAGGAGGAGTTCGACGACGCCGCCCGCATGCGCGGCGACATCGTGATGCTCACCGACGACGACTGCGGCGTCACCGAGGAATGGATGCGCGGCTGGAACGACGCCAAGCACCGGCTGGGCTTCCGCGTCTTCGGCGTGGCCATCGGCGCCCCACGCGTCGCCGAAGCCGACTCGGTCCTGGACGCCCTGTGCGACAACCTCCGCTCCATCGAGGACCTCACCGACGTCCACGCCGTCGCCGACCTCTTCCGCGTGATCTGACCCGGCCGCCTCCCTCGCACCTCGACAGTCGGGATGCGGGGGAGGGTCTTCAACTGTTGCTGGTTTTGCTGCGTTTTCCTGTGCGATTCGGGCGGTGCCGGCCGGCTGCCGTGTCTTTGTGCGGGGGTCGGTCGTTAGGCCGATCGGGTGCGGGGATGTGCCCGGTCCGGGGCTGTTCGAGGTGGCGTGGCAGGGGGTGGTGGGTGTGGGCCGGTTGATCGCGACGGCGCCGTGTACCGCCTTCGGTGGCGTACTGGAGGGCAGCGGTGAGCGGGTCGGCCAAGCGGTGCTGTACGAGCGGGTGGGTTTTCTCGCCGAGTTGAGCCAGGAACTGACCCGGGCCCTGGTGGCGTCCCGGTGGGACGAGGCTTCGCTGGAGGTGCTGGCCGCCGGGGTCGACGGGCAGGGTGAGCCGTTGCCGTCCAAGGGCTGGATGGCCCTGCGCCGCCTGGGCTGGGCGAAGGATGCCATCCCGGCCGCGGGGGTGTACGTGTCGGACCGGGTGCGGCGGGGTGCGGAGGAGTACGCGGCGCGCACCCTGCGGTTGGCGCTGCATCGGCGCACTGTGGTGGCGGCGGTGCTGGCGACCTGGCCCGCCGATCCCCACCGGCGCACCCAGGCGGAGTGGACGGCGTTGCGGGCGCTGCTGCCGAGCGGGGTCGGCCATGCGGAGATCCGCAACCGCACCCGGCAGGTCCGCGCCTATGTGGCCGAGCACGGGAAGCTGCCCGCCGGGTTGTGTGAGCTGGAGGAGCCGCCCCAGATCGCCGGGCAGGTGCTGCTGGCCGCGATGGACCGCCAGCAGGTCACCCTTGAGCGGGTGGACGCGGCGACGGCCCGGCTGCGGGTGAAGCTCCCGCTGCGTGCTGCTCCCGGCTCGGGCCGGGACTGGGCCTGGCATGTGATCGACCTGCGGCTGCCGGGCACCATCGCACCGGAGGCGGTGCTGCACACCCCGACTCTGCGCCCCACCCGCAGCGGGCGGATCGCGGTGGACCTGCCGCACTCGACGCCGGTGGCTCCCATCCCGGCCGCCGGGCACACCGTGGCACTCGGTTTCGACTGGGGTGTGAACACGCTGCTGACCGGCACGGTGGGCCGCCTGACCGGCCGGGGTATCACGGCGCGGGTGGTCACCGACGGCCGTCCGCTGCTCTTCGACGCCACCGCGATCAGCGCGAAGCTGCACCGGCTGCGCGGCCACCGCGAACACCTCGCCACCCGACGCGACCACTACCAGCAGTTGGCGGACGGGCTCGGCGCCCCGCACCTGGCCTGGGCCGCCCTCCTGGACAAGGCCGCGGTGCTGGAGGTCGAGCATGAGCGGGTGTGTGCCCGCATCCGCCGCCTGAATCAGGCGCTGGCCTGGGCGGCTGCCCGCTGGGCCGTCGACCAGAGTGCCGCGCTCGGCGCCACCGTCATCTACCTCGAAGACCTGGCCACCCTCGAGGCCCGCGGCAAACGGCGCGGCAATGCCCGGCTGTCCGGGCAGGTCCGCGGCAGTGTCGTCGAGGCGATGAGGCACCTGGCCGCCAAGGCGGGCATCGCGGTGGCCACGGTTCCCGCCCGGGGCACCTCCGCCCGCTGCCCGCAATGTCTGGGTCCGCTGGGCCATCACCCGGCGCCGGACCGGCTCCACGTGCGCGGCTGGACCTGGGCGCACTGCCCCGACTGCCACCTGTCGCTGGACCGCGACCATGCCGCCGCCCGCCGGATCGTCTCCCGCGGCCTGCTCGCCCAATCCCACACCGCCACCGACCGCGCCACCGGTGCCCGGGCCATCCGCACCACCGTGGAGGGCACCGTCACCGCGGTGCGCCGGCCGAAGAAGACGACCCGCCGCCTGCGCCGCGCCCGCCGCGCGCAGGTCCTCCCCGCCCGGCCGCCCGGGCCGAGGA
>NZ_JAAKZX010000137.1 GCF_011045025.1 Streptomyces ureilyticus | reverse complement strand
GCTCTTCCCGGCGGGACAGCGGACCTGACGGGCCTTCCAGTCGATGGCGAAGGCGTTCCTGTCGAAGCCCGCGTGGGCCTTGGCCTGGGCGGAGGCACTGGCGGTTGCCGCACGCCTCAAGCGCAAGCCGCTTGCCGAACAGCGCAGGCGCAAACACCGAGTCCGCTGAGGTAGGACCACTGCGACTCAAGCCACGCGGTACTGCTCCATCTCCTCCCTCCGCAACGTCAGCCCATGTCCGGCGCCCCTGTCGTCCGGGCGAACCTCGCCGCCCGTGGGATCCAGGGTGGCGTCGAAGAACATCGACTCGATGCGGACGTGGTCGTGGAACCACTCGATGTGGCGGAGGTTGGGGATGGCGGCGGCGACCGCCGCGTGCGCGTGCGGGGCGCAGTGCGCGGAGACCTCCAGGCCGTGGGACTGGGCGAGGGCGGCGGCGCGCAGGAACTCCGTGAGGCCGCCGGTGGGGGTACCCCACGCCGTTTTAGGCAGTGGGGGAGGGTGGCGTCGACCTGGAGGCAGTCCACCGCGCCGGCCGCGATCATCCGGGCGAAGTACGGCAGGTCGTAGCCGTACTCGCCCGCCGTGACGTCGCACAGCAGCGCGTTCCGGACGAGGCGCAGCCCGTCAGGTCGTCCGAGGACACCGGCTCCTCGAACCAGCCCACGCCGTGCTCGGCGAGCGCGCCCCCGATGCGTACGGCCTGCTGGCGCGTGTAGGCACCGTTCGCGTCGACGTACAACTCGGTCCCCGGGCCGATGACTTGACGCGCGGCGCGCACCCGGTGCAGATCCCGGGCGACCTCCCGCCCCCAGCTCTCACCGATCTTGATCTTGACGCGCGGGATGTGCTGACCTTGCACCCAGTGGTTCAACTGGGCCGCCAGCCGCGTGTCGTGGTACGTCGTGAAGCCCCCACTGCCGTACACCGGCACGCTTTCGTGGGTGGCGCCGAGGAGGCGGGTGAGGGGGAGTTCGAGAAGGCGCCAAGGTGGCCACCCGATGACGGTCGCGTCACCCGCGGCCACCTCGACGACCACCATGGTCGTGCTGTCCCAGGCGAGAGTGCCGTCCGCCTCGGGCGCGTCGGTAGGCACGGTGTCGTGGACACGACGGGAGCCCGAAGCTCCACCTGGCCCTTCACGGCAACTCGGCCCGGACGGCCGGGAGAGGAGACGCCGTCCGGACCGAGAGCTCGCGGGGTCGCCGCAACGACATCAGCGAACCCCCTGCTGAAGCTGCGGCAGCACCTTCGTGCGGTAGAAGTCGAAGAACGCCCGCTGATCAGGCCCGATCTGGTTGACGTAGACGCGATCGAACCCGGCGTCCGCGAACGCGGCCAACGCACCGACGTGCTCGTCCACGTCATCCCCGCACACCACGTTCCGGCTCACCATGTCCTCGGTGATCAGCGGCTCGAGCTGCTCGAAGTGCCGCGGTGAGGGCAGCACCTGGCCCATCTCGCCGGGCAGCAACTGGTTGGCCCAGAGCCGATGCACGGTGCGGACGCACTCCTCGCGGTCCTGGCCGTAACAGACCTTCGTGCCGCCGCTGACCGGCTTGCCGCCACCGCCGCCCTTGCGGAACTGCTCCACCATCGACTCCTCCGGCATCATCGTGATGAAGCCGTCGCCGACGCGGGCCGCGAGGGCGGTCGCCTGGGGGCCGAAGCCGGAGATGTCGATCGGGGGCGGCTCTTCGGGGACGGTGTAGAGGCGGGCGTTCTGGACCGTGTAGTGGGGTCCGGAGTGGTTGATCTCCTTGCCGGTGAAGAGCTGGCGCATCACCTGGATCGACTCCTCCAGCATCTCCAGGCGGACATGCGCGGGCGGCCAGGCGTCACCGAAGATGTGCTCGTTCAGGGCCTCTCCGCTGCCGACGCCGAGCCGGAAGCGGCCGTTCGTCATCACCGCGCTGGTCGCGGCGGCCTGCGCCACGACCGCCGGGTGCATCCGTACGGTCGGGCAGGTGACCGCCGTACCGATCGGCAGGGACACGGCCTCGGACAGGGCGCCGATCACAGACCACACGAAGGGGCTCTGGCCCTGCTCGTCGTTCCACGGGTGGAAGTGATCCGAGATCCACAGTGACTGGAAGCCGGCCTGCTCGGCCATCCGCGCCTGCTCGACCAGCTCGGCGGGACCGAACTCCTCGGTCGCCAGGAAACAGCCGTACTCGACCATGGGGCACCTCCGCGGCGGGGCGGGTCGGGTCCTCGTCCGGGTATCCCCGGGGTGCGGCGCGAAACGCCGCTGCTCCAGGGCGGACGACGTTTGGGTGCCCGGGCCGGGGGGACGCGGAAAGCCCGTACGAGCGACCCCTACGAGCCACCCGCCGGAGGCGAACATGAGTCGACCCCGCGTCGTGATCGTCGGTGCCGGCTTCGCCGGGTACCAGACGGCACGCACCCTGTCCCGGATCACCCGGGGCAGGGCCGAGATCACTCTCCTGAACCCGACGGACTACTTTCTGTATCTGCCCCTGCTGCCCCAGGTCGCCGCCGGGGTGCTCGAACCGCGCCGGGTCACCGTCTCGCTCGCCGGCACCCTGCCGCGCGTACGGCTGGTGCTCGGGGAGGCCGACGGGATCGACCTCGAAGGGCACTCCGTGCACTACACGGATCCCGAGGGGGACGGCGGCAGGCTCGAGTACGACCGTCTTGTGCTGGCCGTCGGCAGCGTCAACAAGCTGCTGCCCGTGCCCGGTGTCGCCGAGCACGCGCACGGGTTCCGGGGGCTGCCGGAGGCGCTCTATCTGCGCGATCACGTGACGCGGCAGGTGGAGCTCGCGGCGGCATCCGACGATCCCAAGAGCGGTGCGTCGCGGTGCACCTTCGTGGTGGTCGGTGCCGGCTATACGGGTACCGAAGTCGCCGCCCATGGACAGCTGTTCACCGACGCGCTGGTACGCAAGCAGCCGCTCAGGCAGGGCATACGGCCGCGCTGGCTGCTGCTCGACATCGCTCCGCGCGTGCTGCCCGAGCTCGACGAACGCCTCTCGCGTACGGCGGACCGTGTGCTGCGGGGGCGTGGCGTCGAGGTCCGTACGGGGACCTCGGTGGAGGAGGCGACGCCGACCGGAGTGCGGCTCAGCGACGGGGAGTACATCGACACGCGCACCCTTGTGTGGTGTGTCGGGGTGAGGCCCGATCCGCTGGTCGAGGGGCTCGGGCGACCGCTGGAGCGCGGGCGGCTGCTGGTCGACCCGTATCTCCAAGTGCCGGGCCACCCCGAGGTGTTCGCGTGCGGGGACGCTGCCGCTGTGCCGGATCTGGAGAAGCCCGGCCAGTACACGCCGATGACCGCCCAGCACGCGTGGCGGCACGGCAAGGTCGCGGGCCGCAACGTCGCCGCCTCCCTCGGCGTCGGCGAGCGCCGCGTCTACCGCCACCGTGATCTGGGCTTCACCGTCGACCTCGGCGGAGCGAAGGCCGCCGCCAATCCGCTCGGCGTGCCGTTGTCAGGCCCGCTCGCCGGAGCCGTCACCCGCGGGTACCACCTGGCCGCCCTGCCCGGCAACCGCGTCCGGGTCGCCGCCGACTGGCTCCTGGACGCCGTACTCCCGCGCCAGGCCGTCCAGTTGGGCCTGGTCCGCTCCTGGTCGGTCCCCCTGGAATCGGCTTCTCCGGAGCTGGCCCGGGTGGCGGGCGGCCCACCACCCCAGAGCCGCCCCGCTCCGGTCACGCGCGGGACGCCCGCCGCGACGCAGGGGGCCGACACCCACGCGGTCCCGGACCCCGGCAGGCCGGGGGCTGGGACGGGGCCGAAGAAGTCGGCGGTGCTGGATCCCGGGAGGCCAGGGGCGCCGGGTGACGACGGGCCTGGTCATGCTGACGGGACGGAAGCGGGCTCTGGTGGAGCCGCGACGCCCGGCGCCGATGAGCCTGCCTCCGGCAGGTCTGCGGGTTCTGGTCCGGGTGGGTCAACCGCGTACACACCTATGGCGTCCGGTGTCGGCGAACCCGCTTCCACCGAGCCGGAGGCAGCCGACCCCGACCAGCCCACCCACGCCGAGCCGGAGGCACCCGGCCCCCGCAAGCCCGGTGCCGCCCGGCCGGCAGGCCCCCGCCACGACAACCCCCCGGAGGCAGCGTCATGAAGAGCCGTCAACTGGTTGAGATCGCACAGCAGTTGCGGGTGGACAGTGTGCGGGCGGCGGCCGCTGCCGGGTCTGGGCATCCGACGTCCTCGATGTCCGCTGCTGATCTGATGGCTGTGCTGCTCGCGCGGCATCTGCGGTATGACTTCGAGCGGCCCGCTCATCCCGCGAACGACCGGTTCGTCCTGTCCAAGGGGCATGCCTCGCCTCTGCTGTACGCCGCGTACAAGGCTGTCGGGGCCATCAACGAGACCGAGTTGATGACCTTCCGGCGGCTCGGGAGCCGGCTCGAGGGGCATCCGACGCCGCGGCGGCTGCCGTGGGTGGAGACGGCCACCGGGTCGCTCGGGCAAGGACTGCCCGTCGGTGTCGGAATCGCGCTGGCCGGGAAGCGGCTCGACCGGGTCGGCTATCGCGTCTGGGTGCTGTGCGGCGACAGCGAGCTGGCGGAGGGCTCCATATGGGAGGCGGCCGAGCACGCCGCGTACGAGCATCTCGACAACCTCACCGCCATCGTCGACGTCAACCGGCTGGGCCAGCGCGGCCCGACCCGGCACGGCCACGACCTGGACGCGTACGCCCGCCGCTTCCAGGCCTTCGGCTGGCACACGATCGAGGTCGACGGACACGACATGGACGCCGTGGACCGCGCGTACGGCGAGGCCCTCTCCACCGTCGGCCAGCCGACCGTGATCCTCGCCCGCACCCTCAAGGGCAAGGGCGTCGCCGCCGCGCAGGACCGCGAGGGACTGCACGGCAAGCCGCTCAAGGACGCCGACGAGGCGATCGCGGAACTCGGCGGAGTGCACGACGTCCGCGTAGAGGTCCAGCCCCCGCCCGCCGCCCGGATGCTGCACGCCGTACGGACCGGACACCTGGACCTGCCGCGCTACGAACTCGGCGACGAGGTCGCCACCCGCGACGCCTTCGGCCAGGCGCTCGCCGCGCTCGGCACGGCACGCGGCGACATCGTCGCCCTCGACGGCGAGGTGAGCGACTCGACGCGCTCCGAGTTCTTCGCGAAGGAACACCCCGACCGGTTCTTCGAGTGCTACATCGCCGAGCAGCAGCTCGTCGCCGCCGCCGTGGGACTCGCCGCACGCGGCTGGGTGCCGTACGCCTCGACCTTCGCCGCGTTCCTCACCCGTGCCCACGATTTCGTCCGCATGGCATCGGTCAGCGGCAGCGGTATCAACCTGATCGGCTCGCACGCCGGCGTCGCGATCGGCCAGGACGGACCCTCGCAGATGGGCCTGGAGGACCTGGCGATGTTCCGCGCGCTGCACGACTCGACTGTCCTCTACCCGTGCGACGCCAACCAGACGGCCCATCTCGTCGCCGCGATGGCCGGCTGCGAGGGCATCCGCTATCTGCGGACCTCACGCGGCGCCTCGCCCGTCGTGTACGGGCCCAACGAGGAATTCCCGATCGGCGGCAGCAAGGTGCTGCGCGTCTCCGCCCAGGACCGGCTGACCCTCGTCGCCGCCGGAGCGACGGTGCACGAGGCCCTGACCGCCGCGGACCGGCTCGCGGAGGACGGCATCCCCGTCCAGGTCATCGACCTGTACTCCGTCAAGCCCGTCGACCGCCGCACCCTGCGCGAGGCCGCCGAACACACCGGCTGCCTGATCACCGTCGAGGACCACCGAGAGGAGGGCGGCCTCGGCGACGCGGTCCTCGACGCCTTCCTCGACGGCCGCCCGATGCCCCGCCTGGTCCGCCTCGCCGTGCGCACCATGCCCGGCTCGGCCTCGCCCGCCGAGCAGCTGCACGCCGCGGGTATCGACGCCGAGGCGATCGCCGTTTCGGCAAAGCTGCTGGTCGAGCATGCGGTCGTGCGATGAGGGCCGAGTGAGAGCCGGATAACCGACAGCCACCGATGTACGCGTACGGAGGGAATCGTCATGGGCGGCACACGGACCGTACGGGCCGGCCGACGCACCGTGGAGGTGCACCGGCCCGACAAGGTGCTGTTCCCCGGCGAGGGGCGGGCCAAGGAGTACACGAAGGACGACCTCGTCGCGTACTACCGGGAGGTCGCGCCCTTCATGCTGCCGCACCTGCGCGGCAGGCCACTGATGCTGGAGCGGCACCCGGACGGTCTCGACGGGCCCCGGTTCATGCAGAAGAACCTCCAACCGCACGATCCGGACTGGATCAACCGCATCGAGGTGCCCAAGGAGGGCGGCACCGTCTGCCACCCCGTCTGCGACGACACCGCCACCCTGCTCTACCTCGCCGACCAGGCCAGTCTGACCCTGCACCGCTGGCTGGCCCGCGCCGACGCGATCGACCGGCCCGACCTGCTGGTCTTCGACCTCGACCCGGCCGGCGACTCCGCCGATGACTTCGACTCCGTACGCCGGGCGGCCCGCCGGCTCGGTGAACTCCTCGACCGGATCGAGCTGCCGTCCGCGCTGATGACCACCGGCTCACGCGGCCTGCACGCCGTCGTGCCGCTCAACGGACAGCACGACTTCGACGAGGCACGCGAGTTCGCCAGGGCCGTCGCCGGCACACTCGCCGACGCGCACCCCGACGAGCTCACCACGGCAGCCCGCAAGAAGAACCGCGGAGACCGGCTCTACGTCGACGTACAGCGCAATGCGTACGCCCAGACCGCGGTCGCCCCCTTCACCGTGCGCGCCCGGCCCGGCGCTCCGGTGGCCACCCCCATCAGCTGGGACCAGCTGGACGATCCGGACCTGGGCCCTCGCCGCTGGACCATCGACAACGCCGTCGACCAGGCCCGTACCGACCCCTGGTCGGCCCTGCCGCGCCGCGGACGGGCGCTGGGGCCCGCGCGGCGCAAGCTCGACGCCCTGCGCTAGACGCCCTGGACCAGAGGTTTGGCCAATGGCCTAGGGGCACTCGGAAGGCGAGGTGGCCATGTCGAACAGATCGAACACATCCAGAAAATCGAGTTCCCGAGGTCCTGCGGATTCAGGATCTGCGGAACCCCGGGAAGACCGGCAGAACGGTCCGGCGGACGACGGGCCGGGCCCCATGGAGGTGCTGCGCCACGCGCGCACTCAGCTCGCCGAGCTCACCGGCATGGCGGCCGAGTCCGTGTCGTCCTTCGAACGTACCGAGGACGGCTGGGTACTGGAGATCGAGGTCCTGGAACTCACCAGGGTCCCCGACACGATGAGCCTGCTCGCGAGCTACGAGGTGACCCTCGACCCCCATGGTGAGCTCACCGGCTACCGGCGCGTTCGCCGTTACGAACGCGGGAGGGCCGAACCACATAGGCCTGGCGGCCGGTAGGCCGCCGACCCGCGCACCCCCACACACTCGCAACCCACAAGGAGGAACGGTCGGTATGACCGTCGTCCCAGCTCAGCAGACCGGCGGCGGAGGCGGCTCCAGCGGCCTCTATGACGTGCTGGAGCTCGTTCTGGACCGGGGGCTCGTCATCGACGCCTTCGTCCGGGTCTCCCTCGTCGGTATCGAGATCCTGAAGATCGACGTCCGTGTCGTCGTCGCCAGCGTCGACACCTATCTGCGCTTCGCGGAGGCGTGCAACCGGCTCGACCTGGAGGCGGGCCCGCGCAAGAGCCCCGGCCTGCCCGACATGGTCGGCGAGATCACCGAGTCCGGCGCGCGCGGCAAGTCCAAGGGAGCGCTGTCGGGCGCAGCCGAGACCATCTCCGGCGCCTTCAAGCAGGCCCGTGAGGAGGGCCAGGGCGAACGCCAGGCCGAGTCCAGGCCGCGCGCCCGCAAGTCCACGGCGACGCGCAAGAAGGAGGAGCCGGAGTGAGCACGTACGTGTACGGCATCACCGCCGACTCCCACCCTTCGCTTCCCGAGGGAATGGACGGCGTCGGCGACCCGGCGTGCTCCGTGCGCGTCGTCAAGGAGGGCGGTCTCGCCGCTGTCGTCAGTGACGCTCCGGAAGGGCTGCGGCCCAAGCGCAAGGACTTGCTGGCCCACCAGAACGTGCTGGCCGAGGTCGGCGCGGGCGGCCCGGTGCTGCCCATGCGGTTCGGCAGCGTCGCGACCGACGACGCCACCGTCGCCGGCGTGCTGGCCGAACGCGCGGACCACTACAAGGAACGCCTCGACGCGCTGGCAGGCAGGGTCGAGTACAACGTCAAGGCCAGCCACGAGGAAGAGGCCGTACTGCACCGCGTGATGTCCGAGAACCCGGAGGTCCGTGCGCTCACCGAGGCCAACCGGCAGGCCGGCGGCGGCGGTTACCAGCAGAAGCTACGGCTCGGCGAGATGGTGGTGGCCGCGGTGAAGGCCCGTGAGGCGGAGGACGCCGCCGAGCTCCAGCAGGCACTGGAGCCGGTCGCCGACGCCGTGAGTGCGGGCCCCGAGTCCAGCGGATGGCTGGCCAACCTGTCGTTCCTGGTGGCCCGAGAGACGGCGGAGGTGTTCCTCACCGCCGTCGAGCAGGTCCGCAAGAGCCATCCGCACCTCGATGTGCGGGTCAACGGACCGCTGCCACCGTACAGCTTTGTCGACCCGGGCCCCTCCGAGCCGGCGGACACCACGATCGGCTCGGACGCCACAACGGACGCCGAAGCTGAGCGAATTCAGGAACGGATGCAAGAGCGGATCCAGGAGTGAACCCATGGGACTGATCGGTGAAGTGCTGCTGCTGCCGCTCGCCCCGGTGCGCGGCAGCGCATGGGTCGTCAGACAGGTGCTGAACGAGGCGGAGCGGATCTACTACGACCCGGCCACCGTGCGGACCGAACTCGCCCGGCTCGAGGAGCGGCTCGAGTCGGGCGAGATCGACGAGGAGGAGTTCGACCGACTCGAGGACGAACTTCTCGACCGGCTGGAGATCAGCATGCGAGGCAACGCGGGAACAAGCGAGTGGACGTGACCATGAACCGAGTGGGACTGGGCCTCGCGGTAGGGGCCGGATACGTCCTCGGACGTACGAAGAAGATGAAGATGGCGTTCGCCGTCGGCTCTCTGGTGGCCGGTAAGAAGATGAATCTGAGCCCGCGGGCGCTCGCGAATCTGGTGAATGAGCAGCTGCAGAACAACCCGCAGGTCAAGGAGATCGGCGACCAGCTGCGCGAGGACCTGAGTGGAGTCGGCAAGGCGGCGTCCGGTGCGCTGGTCGAGCGGCGGATCGACGCGCTGGCGGACCGGCTGCACGGCCGGACCGAGCAGGTCCGCGGGCAGCTCGCGGATGTGACACCGGACGTGCCGGGTCTCCGGGACGAAGAGGAGCCCGAGGACGAACGCGAGGAATCCGAAGAAGAGGCATCCGAAGAACCGGATGAGGCTGCTGAGGCCGAGGCCGAGGGCGAGTCCGAAGAGCCGGAGGCGGAGGAGCGCGAGGAGGCCGAGGCCGAGGAGCCGCAGCAGGGCGCCGCCAAGAGGGCGGCGAAGAAGGCACCGGGCAAGAAGCCGGCCTCGAAGGGGCCTGCGAGGAAGGCCCCCGCCAAGAAGACAGCGGGCAAGAAGACGGCGGCGAAGTCCGCCAAGAAGACGCCGACGAAGAAGACGGCCGCACGCGGCCGAGCTGCCGAGGGGAGGCAGGGACGATGACGGACACCCTCGGGACGGCGACGGGCCGGGCCAAGAACGGCCTCGGGACGGCGACGGAACAGGCGAAGGAGACGAAGGGCGGCCTCGGCGGTCTGGGAGGCGTCGCGCAGAGCGAAGCCGCCGACCGGCTCAAGGCGGAGCTCCAGGAATACCTCGCGGCCCAGGCCCAGCACATGCTGATCGGCTTCGGCCGCAAACTCGGCGAGACGACCGGCAAGCTCAACGACATCGCCGCGGGCAACAGCCCCGGCTTCGCCAAACTCGCTCTCGACGGCGGCCGCAAACTCGCCGAGGGCAAGGGGCCGTTGAGGTCCGCCCTGGAGCTCGGCGCGGGCCGGGCCAAGGACAAAGTGGTCGGCGCCTTCAAGGGCATGGCCGGCGGCGGCAAGGGTAAACGCAAGGGCCGCGCCGGCAAGAAGCCCACGGTCATCATGGAGTTCATCGACGTCGGCGTGCCACTGCGCACGGCGTACGACCAGTGGACCCAGTACCAGGACTTCAGCACCTTCGCAAAGGGCGTCAAGGGCGCGAACCGCGTCGACGACACCACCTCCGACTGGCAGCTCAAGGTCTTCTGGTCCAACCGCAGTTGGAAGGCCAACACCACGGAACAGGTGGCGGACGACCGGATCTCCTGGACGTCGGAGGGCAGCAAGGGTACGACGAAGGGCGTCGTCTCCTTCCATTACCTCGCCGAAAACCTCACTCGCATCCTGCTGGTCATCGAGTACTACCCCCAGGGGTTCTTCGAGAAGACCGGCAACATCTGGCGCGCCCAGGGCCGCAGGGCGCGCCTCGACCTCAAGAACTTCGCCCGCTTCATCACGATCAAGGGTGAGGCGGAGGACAGCTGGCGCGGGGAGATCCGCGACGGCGAGGTGGTCCGCAGCCACGAGGACGCGCTCGCCGAGGAAGAGGAGGAAGGCGAGGAGCCCGAGGAACCTGAGGGCGCGTCCGAGGACGAGGGCCCGTACGCCGAAGAGGAAGAAGAAGGGGAAGAGGCGGAAGAGGAGCCTGAGGGCGAGTACGAGGACGAAGAGGTGCCCGAGGGCGAGGAGGAAGAAGAGGAGCCTGAGGGCGAGTACGAGGAGGAGGACGAGTACGAGACCGCCCAGGGCGGGAGCCGCCGATGACCACTCCCGGCCGACTCCCCGAACCGTACGGGCGCGACACCAGCGCCAATCTCGCCGACATCCTTGAGCGTGTGCTCGACAAGGGCATCGTGATCGCGGGCGACATCCGGATCAATCTGCTCGACATCGAACTGCTCACGATCAAGTTGCGGCTCATTGTGGCCTCCGTCGACAAGGCGAAGGAAATGGGGATCGACTGGTGGGAGGACGACCCGGCGCTGTCCACGCGGGCGCGCCGGGACGAACTGGCCCGGGAGAACGCGGAGTTGCGTGCGCAGGTCGCCGCGCTGGAGCGCGGGGAAGTCGGACGCGGGGAAGCCGGGCGCGGGGAAGTCGAGCGCGGGCGCAAGCGTACGGAGCAGACGGAGGAGGAGGCCCCATGAGCGGTCTGCGTTATGTGTATGCCATCTGCCGCCCTCTTGGTTCCACCACCCTTCCCTCCCAGCTGACGGGCGTCGCGGGTGTGCCGCCCAAGCAGCTGACCCATCACGGACTGGTCGCCATCGTCAGTGCCGTACCGGAGGAGGACTTCTCCGAGGAGCCGCTGAAGGCCCACCTGGAGGACCTGGACTGGCTCAGCGCTACCGCGCGGGCCCACCAGAGCGTGATCGACGCGCTCACCGTGGTCACCTCGCCGCTGCCGCTGCGGCTCGCCACCGTCTTCCGGGACGACAGCGGCGTACGCACGATGATGGAGACGCAGGAGGAGACCTTCCGCCGGACGCTCGACCGGATCGAGGGGCGGGTGGAATGGGGCGTGAAGGTCTACGCGGAATTCTCGGAGTCCTCGGAGGCCTCGGATTCCCCGAGGTCCTCTGGGGCCTCCGGATCCACAGAAATTTCCGAGGACACTGGCGCGAAAAGCGTGAAAGTCGGCTCGGGGCGCGACTATCTGCGACAGCGGCGACAGCAGCGCAGAGCTCACGAGGACAAATGGGAGCAGGCCGATGAATTCGCGCGCCGACTGCACGACGCCCTTTCCCGGGTCGCGGAGGACGCCCGCATCCACGCACCGCAGAACCCGGCGCTTTCCCGCGCCTCCGGACGCAATGTGCTCAACGCCGCCTATCTCGTACCGCGCGCGGAATCCGAGGAATTCGTGGAACTGGTGGACCGAACGAAAGGCGATGAGCCGGGCCTCCGGGTGGAACTCACCGGCCCCTGGGCCGCGTACTCCTTCAGCGGCCCGGCGGGACAGGAGGGCGCATGACCGTCGTCGAACGCCGGGAGATCGCCCTCGTCGACCTGCTCGACCGGCTGCTCGCGGGCGGGGTCGTCATCACCGGTGACCTGACCCTGCGGATCGCGGACGTCGATCTCGTACGCATCGACCTGAACGCGCTCATCAGCTCGGTGAACGAACAGGTCCCCTCGCCCTGGCAGGAGCCGTTGTGACTGACCGTGTGACCGACCGGAGGAACCGTCTCGACCTCGATCCGGACACCGTGGAACGCGATCTGGTCAAGCTCGTGCTGACCGTCGTCGAGCTGCTGCGGCAGCTGATGGAGCGGCAGGCGGTCCGGCGTTTCGACACCGGGGAGCTGACGGAGGACCAGGAGGAGCGGATCGGGCTGACGCTGATGCTCCTCGAGGACCGGATGGCCGAGCTGCGCGATCGCTACGGACTGCGGCCCGAGGACCTCAATCTGGACCTCGGGCCGCTTGGACCGCTGCTCCCGAAGGAATAGCCGCGGAATAGCTGACGAACAGCTACCAGCGATACCAACGGGACCTGGTGCCGGTCGTGGTGGTGCTGCGCATCAGGAATCCGAGCAGCCACACGACGAGAACCGCCAGGGCAATCCACCAGAGCAGTTTCACCGCGAATCCGGCACCGAAGAGAATCAGCGCCAGAAGCAGTACCAGCAGGATGGGAACCATATCTGCTACCTCCTCGTGCTGTCCGGGTTTCCCGAACCGGGGGAATCAGACCGCCTGAGACCGTATTAGATTGGCTTTCGGCAGAGAATTTCTCCGTGCGGGCAGGAGAACCACGCGTCCTCCTGCCGCCCCCATTCCCGCCAAGCCTCCGACACAGCTCGCAGTTGATCCTCCGTCGCATGGCCGCCCTGCGTGGCGCGGTCCGCGTACGCCGAGGCGAGCGTGCGGTCCGCCCACAGGCCGCTCCACCAGGCGCGCTCCTCGGCGGTGGCGAAGCACCAGGTGCTGGAGGAGGCGGTGATGTCGGTGAAACCGGCTTGCAGCGCCCAGGACTTGAGGAGCCGCCCGGCGTCCGGCTCACCGCCGTTGGCGCGGGCCACCCGCAGATACAGGTCCAGCCAGTCGTCCATGCCGGGCGTCCGCGGATGCCAGACCATCCCCGAGTAGTCCCCGTCCCGCGCGGCGACGAACCCGCCGGGCTTGGTGACCCGGTACATCTCGCGCAGCGCCCGCACCGGATCCCCCACGTGTTGCAGCACCTGATGCGCGTGGACGACATCGAAGGTGTCGTCCGGGTAGTCCAGCGCGTGCACGTCCGCGACCGCGAACTCGACGTTCCCCACGCCCCGTTCGGCAGCCGTGGCCCGGGCCTGGTCCAGGATGCCCAGCGCCTGGTCGACGCCGGTGACCCGGCCGTCGGGGACCAGGTGCGCCAGGTCTGCGGTGATGGTGCCGGGCCCGCAGCCGATGTCCAGGATCGTCATATGGGGCTTCAGCGAACTGAGGAGGTACGCCGCCGAGTTGTCGGCCGTACGCCAGGTGTGCGAGCGCAGCACGGACTCGTGGTGCCCGTGGGTGTAGACGGCGGTCTCCTTCGACATGGCGTCCCCTTCCGTGGCGGTACCGGTCTGATCACCGTACGCCGCTGTGTCGAATAATGAGACCCGCGTCTTGATATATGAACGAGCTGTGGATGAGGCAAGGTGCTGAACGTGTCCTCAGCGGTGGGCGAGCGGCCGGTACACCGTCAGTGCTTCCGGCAGCTTCTCCAGCGTCAACTCGCCCTCCACCGACGTCACTTCGCCGTCGTACGCCAGAAGCGTGCCGGGTGCCACGCCGTCCACCCGGAGCCCGCCGACCCGTACCGCCGCATGGACGGGGGAGCGGGTCAGCGGTCCCGCGACGGCCGCGGCGAGCAGCCGGACGGCGGGTTTGCGGCCCCCGTGCACGACCCGCACGTCAAGGCGGCCGTCCGCGAGGTCGTAGCGGCGGCCGGGGATCGGGCCCATGCGGTGGTACATGCCGTTGCCGGCGAACAGCAGCCACAACGGCCGTTCCGTGCCGCCGATCTCGGTGCGCAGCGGATGCCGGTCGGCGCGCAGCACGCGCAGCGCCGCGAGCACCCCGGCAGGCCAGCCGCCGATCCGCCGCGACCAGCGGTCCCGCTCCCGCACCAGCTCGGGATAGACGCCCAGGCTGCAGGTGTTGAGGAAACAGCCGTCGACGTCGCCGGCCTTGAAGTAGCCGACGTCCACGCGTACGGCATCGCCGTGCCGGACGGCTTGGCTGAGATCGCGTACGTCCTCCACGCCCAGGTCGTGCGCGAAGTGGTTGAGCGTTCCGCCGGGCAGCACCGCGAGCGGCAGGCTGTGGCGCACGGCTACCTCCGCCGCCGCGTTCACGGAGCCGTCGCCGCCGCACACGCCGAGGACCACGGCCCGCGCCGACGCCTTCTCCAACTCGGCCCGCAGTTCGGCCGCTTCGCACTCGATGACCTCGGCATGTGGCAGCGCGTCGCGCAGTACACGTACGCGGTCCGGGGTGCCCGCCTCCTTGTTGGCGACGAGCACCAGCCCCTCGCCCTCGGGGAGCGCGGGCGCGTCCACCCGCGGGCGGCCGGGCGGCGGCAGCTGGTCGCGGGTCGGCACGAGGCCGCGTACGGCATAGGCGGCGCCCGCGCCGAGTGCCGCGCCCGCGAGGACGTCACTCGGGAAGTGGACGCCCGTGTAGACCCGGGAGAGGGCGACCGCGGCGGCGGCCGGGGCGACGGCCGCGCCCAGCCGCCGGGACTCCAGGGCGACGCCCGTCGCGAAGGCCGCCGCCGACGCCGAGTGGCCCGAAGGGAACGAGGTGGTGATCGGCTGCCGTTCCAGCTGACGGATCAGCGGAACCGCGTGCAGCAACGGGCGCGGGCGGCGCACGCTGCGCTTGCCGAGGGTGTTGATGGTCGCCGAGGCCACGGCCAGCGAGGCGACACCCCGGGCGGCGGCGCGGCGGGCCTTCGGCGAGCGCGTCGCGGCGAGGGCGGTCGCCGTGGCGAACCACAGCACCCCGTGGTTGGCGCTGCGGCTGAGCCTCGGCAGGACGCGGTCGGCGCCCGGCCAGTGCCGGGCCGCCACGGCGTCGAAGAGCCGGCAGTCCAGGGCCAGCAGCCGGTCACGCAGGCCGTGGCCGGGTTCCGGAACGGTGAGGTCTACATCTGCGCTCATGGGCAGCGAGTACCCCCGCTACCCATGACTGCGCATAACTGTTTGCCGCGCGCCCTTGTTGGACCGGACAATGCCCAACCGTGACTCCGCTCCCCACCTGAAGGAGGGGGCTTCCAACTCGAAGGCTGCGGTCCAGCCCGAACCGATCCCTTGCGGGACGAAAGGAAAATATTACAGATGGGACATCTGGAAGCGGCGCACCTGGAGTACTACCTCCCCGACGGGAGGGCGCTCCTCGGCGATGTGTCCTTCCGGGTGGGCGAAGGGGCCGTGGTCGCGCTGGTGGGGCCCAACGGCGCTGGAAAGACAACCCTGTTGCGGCTGATCTCGGGGGAGCTGAAGCCGCACGGCGGCACCGTCACCGTGAGCGGCGGGCTCGGGGTGATGCGCCAGTTCGTCGGGTCCGTACGCGACGAGACCACCGTGCGCGACCTGCTCGTCTCCGTCGCGCCGCCCCGGATCCGCGAGGCGGCCAAGGCCGTCGACGCCGCCGAGCACGCCATCATGACCGTCGACGACGAGGCCGCCCAGCTCCAGTACGCACAGGCGCTCGCCGACTGGGCGGAGGTCCAGGGGTACGAGGCCGAGACGCTGTGGGACATCTGCACGATGGCCGCGCTCGGCGTGCCGTACGACAAGGCGCAGTTCCGCGAGGTGCGCACGCTGTCCGGCGGCGAGCAGAAGCGGCTCGTACTGGAGGCGCTGCTGCGTGGCGGTGACGAGGTGCTGCTGCTCGACGAGCCGGACAACTACCTCGACGTGCCCGGCAAGCGCTGGCTGGAGGAACGGCTGAAGGAGACGCGCAAGACGGTCCTCTTCGTGTCCCACGACCGGGAGCTCCTGGCCCGCGCCGCCGAGAAGATCGTGAGCGTGGAGCCGGGACCGGCAGGCGCCGATGCCTGGGTGCACGGCGGCGGCTTCGCCACGTACCACGAGGCGCGGCGTGAACGCTTCGCGCGCTTCGAGGAGTTGCGTAGGCGCTGGGACGAGAAGCACGCGCAGCTGAAGAAGCTGGTGCTGAATCTGCGGCAGGCGGCCACGATCAGCCATGAGCTGGCCTCGCGGTACCAGGCCGCCCAGACCCGCCTGCGAAAGTTCGAGGAAGCGGGCCCACCGCCGGAGCCGCCGCGCGAGCAGGACATCACGATGCGCCTGCACGGCGGACGTACCGGCGTAAGGGCCGTCACCTGCAAGGGACTTGAGCTCACCGGCCTGATGAAACCCTTCGACCTCGAGGTCTTCTACGGCGAGCGCGTCGCCGTGCTCGGCTCCAACGGCTCCGGCAAGTCGCACTTCCTGCGGCTGCTCGCGGGCGGCGACGTCACGCACACGGGGGAGTGGAAGCTCGGCGCGCGCGTCGTCCCCGGGCACTTCGCACAGACGCACGCCCACCCCGAGCTGGAGGGCCGTACGCTCCTCGACATCCTGTGGACCGAGCACGCCCAGGACCGCGGCGCCGCGATGTCCCGGCTGCGGCGTTACGAGCTGACCGCCCAGGCCGAGCAGCGCTTCGACCGGCTCTCGGGCGGTCAGCAGGCCCGCTTCCAGATCCTCCTGCTGGAACTGGAAGGGTCCACGGCCCTGCTTCTCGACGAGCCCACCGACAACCTCGACCTCGAGTCGGCCGAGGCCTTGCAGGAGGGTTTGGAGGCGTACCAGGGCACGGTTCTCGCCGTGACCCATGACCGCTGGTTCGCCCGCTCCTTCGACCGCTACCTGGTGTTCGGCAGCGACGGGAAGGTGCGCGAGACGACGGAGCCGGTGTGGGACGAGCGGCGGGTGGAGCGCGCACGGTAGCCGACCGGGGCGTACCCGCTGGGCCGTATCTACGGGCCGTATATGGCTACGACCGTGTCTGCGGGTGTTCGGTCCAGCGCAGTATCGCGCCGATGCCGCCTGCCGGAGGCGTCTGAGGGCTGGGCTCGGGCACGGCGGGCGTCAGCGACAGTGCCGCGGCGCCCGACGCGATCACGGACCGCAGCAGCGCGTCGTCCGCCCGTGCCGCCCAGGGGCGCGGCTCGCCCAGCGTCTTCGAGTCCGTGCGCCGCACCGCCAGCTGGTCGGGGGCCTCGCCGACCCATACCTCGCGGTGGGTGTCGCCGCCCTCCGGGATGATCAGCAACTCGTCGATCCGGTGCTCGCGGGCCGCCTCGATGACCGCAGGTACGCCCTCGACGGCGCCGACGTTCCCGTCCGCGTCCGGCGCCCGGGCCGCCAGGAACCGCTCCAGATCCTCGGCCGCCCGGCGGCGCACATGCTCCGCGCGGATCCGCTCCACGTCCTCGTCGAGCAGGCGGCTGCCGGCCCCGTGCGGCGCCTCCATCGTGCGGTCGTGCAGCCGCTGCGGCAGTCGCTCGTGCACGGCCCGCCGCTCTCGGTCGTCGCCAACGAGAATCAGCAGGTCGGCCTGGGTCTCCTCCTGGCATACGGCGAGCGCGTCGGCGATCTCCGCGGCGTTGTGCTCCCAGGTGTTCTCCACCCGGAGCTGGAAGTGCCGTTCCGACCAGTCGACGGTGCTCGTACGGTGCAGGGGCCACTGCCTCCCGGTCACCGAGCCCGCGTGCCGGCTGCCCAGCGCGGAGCGCAGCTCGAAGTCGGCGCCCCGCCGGTCGACGTACGCCACCACACAGACCGGGTCCTCACCGAGCAGATCGAGCAGCGGCGCGGTGTGGGGGAGCGCCGACCAGGTGACGGACAATCCGCCGGGCGGGGGCGTGGCCAGGGCGGGGTCGAGGACGACCTCGCCGCCGGTGGCGAACAGGGCCCGGCCGTGCGGTTCCGTGGAGTGCCGCAGCTCCTCGAGGGCGGACCGCACGGCCTGGCAGGTGGGCTCGTCGGCGCCCTGGTCCGCGAGCTGCCGGGATGCCGCCTGCGCCGTCAGCGACCGTTCGTGAGGGGTGTTCTCCGTGTGCTGGGTGGTGCCGACATACACGGAAGCCCAGGGTCCCGGGTGTTCGTACAGTGGACGCAGAAAGGCGAGATCCATGGCTTCCTCCCGGATGCCGTTCGGGATATTGCTTGCCGGGCGGGTACCCGGACGCTCCGAAGGAACACGACGATCGGGGTACCACCATGACCGGAGTCGACCCGGGTCTTCTGGACGACCAGCAGCTGATGAAAGAGCTGGAGACGATCCACCGCACACGCCACGACACGCTGCTGCACGGCTCGAATGACGCGCTGCGCATCCACAACGAGCGGATGGCGCAGCTGGAGGGCGAGTACCTGCGCCGCAACCCGCGCCGCCCCGTGGCCCCGGGCCGGACACGGGAAGGCGCGCGGGAACGGCAGCCGGGCGGGGCGTGACCGGCTGCCGTTCCCGCGCTCGGCTTCCCAGGTCGGCCTCGGCTTCCCGGCCGGCAGGTCGGTGGACCGTAGGTCAGTGGTCAGCTGGACCCTAGGTCAGTGGTCCGTAGGTCAGCAGCTCAGCGGCGCTTGGCGAACTCCTCCATGAACGCCTCGCAGAACATCTTCAGGTCGTCCGGCTTGCGGCTGGTGACCAGCGTCGACGGCGCGGCCTCACAGACCTGGACCTCCTCGTCCACCCAGGTGCCGCCCGCGTTGCGGATGTCCGTACGCAGACTCGGCCACGAGGTCAGGGTGCGACCGCGGACCACGTCCGCCTCCACGAGCGTCCACGGGGCGTGGCAGATCGCGGCGACCGGCCGTCCCTTCTCGAAGAAGTCCCGTACGAACGACACGGCCCGCCCGTCCATACGCAGCGCGTCCGGGTTGGCCACGCCGCCCGGCAGCACCAGGCCGTCGAAGGAACCCGCGGACGTCTCGGACACGACCTCCTGCACGGGGAACACATCCGCCTTGTCGAGATGGTGGAACGCCTGGATCTGACCGGGCTTCGTGGATACGAGCACGGGTTCGTGACCCGAGTCGATCACGGTCTGCCAGGGGTCGGTGAGTTCGATCTGCTCGACGCCCTCCGGCGCCATCAGAAACGCGATACGCATCAGTTCTCCACGTCCTCTCCAGACAGGTCCTCTTTCGACCCGTCCGCTCGGCACGTCCTTCCTCGCCGGCTCACCCTTTCCCGGCACGAGCCGCCTTTCCTCCCGCCGTTGGTTCAGCGGATCATGGTGCCCGGTGAGTCGTCGGGCGCCGCGCGGCTGATCTCCGCGAGGGCCGAGTCGGGGTCCTCGGAGACGGCGAGGTCGCCCAGGCTGACCATGCCGACCGGGTGGCCGTCCTCGATGACCGGCAGCCGGCGTATGGCGTGGTCGCGCATCAGCTCGACCGCGGCCGAGACCGCGTCGTCCGGGCCGATCACCACAGGGTTCGGCGTGCACACGGCCTGGGCGCTCACCGTCAGCGGGTCGACGCCCTCCGCGACCGCGCGCAGCGCGATATCACGGTCCGTCAGGACGCCGAGGAGGCTGCGGTCGCCGGCCACCAGGACATCGCCGATGTCCTGGGCGCGCATCAGTTGCGCCGCTTCGACGAGCGAGGCGTCCGGACGGACCGTGACGACACCTGGCGTCATGAGTTCCCTGACGAACTGGGCCATGGCTGTGGGCCTTCCTGCATTCCCCGCTACCGGGGTGGGGTACTGCTCTGCTACGGGTTCGACGGAGTGATGTCGCCCGCAGTACCCCTGCGCGGGCGGCCTATGCCTCGGCGTATGACTCCGTCGCAGATTCGGCGCGGTTTCCTCAAGGAGCGCTCACCTCTCACCGGTTCTCGCCGGTCTCGCCGCTCGCGGTCCGTACGACCGCTTCGGCGAGCTCCTGAGCGGTGTGGTAGACCGCCTTCCTCGGCAGCCGCTCCAGCGGTTCGACGAGCCCGTCGGGCGCGTGCCTGCCGCGCAGGAGACGGATCAGTTCACGAGGACCCGCGGGGAAGGCCGTACGGCCCAGATGCCGCGCCAGTTCGTAGCGCACCGCCTCCTCGGAACCCCGGCCGGCGTCCGGCCTGACCGGCCCGCCCGCGACCCACGGGTCGTCGTCGGCGGACGGCTCCGGGTCGTGCCACTCCTCGGTCCTGGTCGGGTGGCCCGACCGGAGCAGGCCCTGCAGTTCATGCTTCATCTCGTCGTCCTTGTGGACGCTGAGCCGGTCGCTGCCTCGCTGCATGTCTCCCTCCAGACACTCGGGGGTGGACCCTCGTGTACCCGCACCCCCGGTATCGACACGAAGGGTTTGTCCGCTCGTGGCCTGGAGACCCGATTTGCGCCATCCCAATCGCACATCTCCTGGGGAAGGACAAGGCCATGGCGATAGTCGCTGTGATCATGCCGGTCCTGATGCTCGGCGTCGTCCTGGCGCTCGGCCGCTACGAGGAGTGGCTCCTCCCACCGGCCCGGCACCCCGACGAGCCCGAAACGCACGCGCTGCCCCACTGACAGGCGCTGCCCCACTGATCAGTGACCGAGTGATCAGTGACCGAGCCGGACGGCATCGGCCCCCGGCGCCGGGGGAAACGCCGAGGGCCTGTTCGGAAGCCGTCCGTCAGGAGTGCAGCCGTACGTCTCCGTGAGGAGTGCAGCCGTACGTCAGTGGCGGTCGCGCCCCGGCAGGAACTCCTGGACCTTGGCCTTGAACCCCTGCCGGACCATGGAAGAGCGGTCGAAGTCGCCCTTCAGGATGGCGGCGGCGGTGGCCTCCATCTGCTCCCAGGTGGCGTGCGGCGGGACCGGCGGTACGGCGGGGTCGGTCAGGAACTCGATCACCGCGGGACCGTCCGCCTCCAGGCCCGCACGCCAGCCCGCCTCGACGTCCTCCGGCTTCTCCACGCGGATACCGGTCAGCCCGAGGGAACGGGCGAAGGAGGCGTACTGCACGTCCGGGATCTCCTGCGAGGGCAGGAAGGACGGTGCGCCCTCCATCGCGCGCATCTCCCAGGTCACCTGGTTGAGGTCGTGGTTGTTCCAGACGCCCACGACGAGCCGGGGATCCTCCCAGCGGTCGCGGTACTTCGCCGCCGTGATCAGCTCCGCGAGCCCGTTCATCTGCATCGCCCCGTCCCCGACGAGCGCGATCGCGGGCCGGTCCGGATGCGCGAACTTCGCCCCGATCGCGTACGGCACCCCGCAGCCCATCGTGGCGAGGGTCCCCGACAGCGAGGAGCGCATTCCGGCCCTGTGCGTCAGATGACGTGCGTACCAGTTCGCGGGCGAGCCCGAGTCGGAGGTGACGATCGCGTTGCCGGGCAGCAGCGGATCCAGCGCCCGGGCCACGTACTCCGGGTTGATCGGATCGGCGGACAGCTGGGCCCGGCGCTCCATCACCTCGCGCCAGCGCGTCACGTTCGCGCACACCGTGTCGTACCACTCGCGCCCGCGGTCCTCCCCGTGCAGCAGCGGGATCAGCCGCTCCAGGGTCGCCTTCGCGTCTCCGACGAGATTCACCTCGTACGGATAGCGCATCCCGACCATGTGCGGATCGATGTCGATCTGCACGCCCCGCGCCTTGCCGAACTCCGGCATGAACTGCGTGTACGGGAAGGAGGAGCCGATGGTCAGCAGCGTGTCGCAGTCGCGCATCAGCTCGTACGAGGGCCGGGTGCCCAGGAGGCCGATCGCGCCCGTGACGTAAGGGAGTTCGTCGCTCAGCGCGTCCTTGCCGAGCAGCGCCTTGGCGACGCCCGCGCCGAGCAACTCGGCGATCCGCTCCACCTCGGGCTGGGCCCCGGCGGCACCCTGGCCGATCAGAATGGCCACCTTGTCACCGGAGTTGAGCACCTCGGCCGCCCGCTCCACGGACTCCTGTGACGGAATCGCGGTCCACGCACTGCGGCCCAGGCTGGAGGGGACCATCTTGAACTCGTGGGTGGGGGCGGAGTAGTCGAGGTCCTGGACGTCTCCGGGGATGATCACGGCGGTGGGGGCGCGGCGCGCGTAGGCGGTGCGGATCGCCCGGTCCAGGACGTTCGGCAGCTGCTCGGGAACCATGACGGTCTCGACGAAGTCGGAGGCCACGTCCTTGAACAGGGTGTGCAGATCGACTTCCTGCTGGTACGAGCCGCCCATCGCGCTGCGGTGCGTCTGGCCGACGATCGCGAGCACCGGCACATGGTCGAGCTTGGCGTCGTACAGGCCGTTCAGCAGATGGATCGCGCCGGGTCCCGAGGTCGCCGTGCACACCCCGAGCCGGCCCCCGAACTTCGCGTATCCGACCGCCTCGAACGCGGACATCTCCTCGTGCCGCGACTGGATGAACTTGGGGTGGTCCTCGGCCCGGCCCCAGGCGGCGAGGAGGCCGTTGATGCCATCCCCTGGATAGCCGAACACGTGTTCTACGCCCCATTCGCGCAGGCGCTGCAGGACATGGTCGGCGACCTTGGTGCTCATACGGGACCTCCCGGGGGTGACGGATGTACCGCCCGAGTCACCCGCGCGCCGCCGGAAAAACCTTCGGGTGTTTGCCGCCCGCGCAGAGGGGCAGGCGAATGTCAGTGCTTCGGACAGGAGGCACGTCCGTGGGAGCGGCGAGGACCCGCCACGGGTGTGCCTGTCAGGCTGTAGGCGCGCTCCCACGGTGACCGTCCAACCAAGGCACCACTCAAGGGAGTTGCGACGCACCATGCAGACTCACGCGAGCGCCAAGCACCACCCGCACGACGACGCCCCCGACACCGCGGAGGCGTTCCGCACCCTCGCGAAGCTCCCTCCGGGACAACAGCGCGACACACTCCGTGCGGAGATCGTCGAGGCATGGCTTCCCATGGCCGAGCGGCTCGCAGGACGGTTCCGCAGCCGCGGAGAGAGCTTCGAGGACCTGCGCCAGGTCGCGGCGCTCGGCCTCGTCAAGGCCGTCGACCGGTACGACCCCGAACGCGGCAACGCCTTCGAGAGCTACGCCGTGCCGACCGTCACCGGTGAGATCAAGCGGCACTTCCGCGACCACATGTGGACCCTGCATGTGCCCCGTCGGGTCCAGGACCTGCGCAACCGGGTCCGCTTCGCCAGCCAGGACCTGTCCCAGACCATCTCCGGCCGGCAACCCACGGTCGCCGAGATCGCCGAGCACGCGCAGATGAGCGAGGAAGACGTGCGCGTCGGGCTCGAGGCGCTGGAGAGTTTCACCGCGCTCTCGCTCGACGCCGAGCTGCCGGGCAGCGAGGACGGGTACTCCCTGAGCGACGCGCTCGGCTCCTCCGACCCGTCGCTGGACGTCGTCGTCGACCGTGAGGCGGTCAAGCCGCGGCTGCAGGCGCTGCCGGAACGCGAGCGGGCCATTCTGTACATGCGGTTCTTCGGCGACATGACGCAGAGCCGGATCGCCGAGCAGCTCGGCATCTCGCAGATGCATGTGTCTCGGCTGATCAGCCGGTGCTGTGGGAGGTTGCGGGACCAGGTCATGCAGGATGCGGCGTAGCTCCGCTGGTTGTGCGGTGGGGTTCGTTGTCGGCTGACGGTCCGTTGTGGCTGGTCGCGCCCCTGAAGGAAGGCCTGCGGCCTCCTTCAGGGGCGCGGGACCGCGCCGGGCTTTGCCGGGCTCGCCCTGCCGGGTCCTAGCGGCGGTCCAAGTTCCGTAGCGCCAGGGCTATGTGACGGGACACCATGTCCAGTATCTGGGCCTCGGCCATGGAGAAGGCGAGTCTCGCGCCGCAGCGGAACAGGGTGAGGACGCCCTGTACGGTGCCGGTCACGGTCAGGGGGACGCACAGGAGCGATGTGACGTTCGCGCCGACCAGGACGGGGGTGCCCGAGGCGTCCTTGCCGAAGGCGTCGGGGTCTTCCGGGCGTACCTGAAGGGCCGTGGATCCGCCGCGTGCCGCCTCGACCACGAGCGGGCACCCGGCGGGATCCTGCGCCTGGAGGTCCTCGACCTGCGTGCCGGGCCGGTCCGTCGGTCCGAGGACGGTCATACGGCACAGCCGCGCGGCCCCCTCGTCGGTGATCACCCAGTCCGCGAAGCGTCCGTGCAGCACTCGGGCCGCCCGCTCCAGCACGGCGGCCCGGGTCTTCGCGGGCTCGGCCAGTAAGGCCGTGGACATGGCGTCCACCAGGTCCAGCTGTGCCTGATGCCGGGTCGTCTCGGCCAGGTCCGGCAGCGGACCGGGGGAGCCCTCGGCCGACGGTATCCGTGCGTCCGCGGGCTGCAGCACCACGAGTACGGAGGTACGCGGCTCACCGCTGGTCCGCACCGCGGTCATCGTCGCGCGCACGGAAACGGAGGGGCGCTGCTGAAGGTGAACGGTGAGACTGCGGTCGCCCTCGCCCCGGGCCACCGCCGCGACCTGGGAACGGAACGCGGCCCGGTCGGCGTGCGCGAGGAAACCGGTCAGCGCCCGGCCCGTCGCGTAGCCCGGCCGTATCCCGGTGAACTGGGCCGCCGCGTGGTTGAGTCTGCGGACCACCGTCTCGCGGTCCATGAGTGCGACGGGCAGGGGAAGGCGTTGGAAGATCGCCCGCAACAGCTGCTGCTCCTGGCGGTCGGTGGAGGGTCCATTGGATGTGCCGCCCGAGGTCAGCCGCTCGTACCACGGCCACAACTGGTCGGCCACATGATCCAGTTCAAAGAGTGCCGCGTCGAGCACCGTCTGAAGGTCACCGCTCGGTACGGACCGCGCCGCCTTCAACTCCGCGACACGGCGCACGAAATCCTCGAGCTCTTCCCCGAATTGATCCGTCTGCGCCATGCACTGAACCTAACCCGTCTCCGGCCGTCGCGGGGAGGCCGGAGTGGAACCGGCCATTTTCGTTTCTCCCGAGGGCGGGTGGGCAAGCGCAAAAAGTAAGGAGGTACACACATGCCGGACGCCGAGCACATCGGCCATCTGGGCACGGAGTCTCCGGAGTCCGCGCTTCCTGCACGTCGGCTGTCGGAACTCGCCGAGAAGTCCGCGCGCTGCACCACCGACTGCTGCGGCGCGAGCACCACGGTTTCCAACGGCGGTGCGGAGCGGCCGGCCGCCGTGACCCATCCCGATCTGGCGGGCCTCGTCTCGGTCCAGCTCCGCTCCGGCGAGGGCCCGATCCCCGTCGCCGTGGACGGCGGCGAAACCGTCGAGACGGGCGATCTGCTGCGCGTGGAGCGCTGGCCGCAGTACCGGGCCGTGGCACTCGACGCGGGCGTGCGCTCCTGCGTCACGATGCCCTTCCGGCGCCCCGGACTGACGGTGACGCTCAGCCTGTACAGCTTCCGCCCCGACACCCTCGAGGACGCCTCGCACGGTCCCGCCCGAGCGCTCGGTGACCTCGCCGCGAACAGTCTCGTACGCGACCGCTCCTACCGCGCCGCGCTCACCGAACTCGACCACCTGGGCACCGCGTTGCGCACCCGGCCGGTCGTCGACCAGGCCTGCGGCATCATCATGCACGTCCTGGCCTGCGACGCGGACGCGGCGTTCGCGGTCCTGCGCCGTGTCTCCCAGGGCACCAACCGCAAGCTGTCCGACGTCGCTTCGTCGATCGTCGAGACGCGGGGGCGGGGCTTGGAGCAGGAACTGGTGTCGCTCTCGTAGGTGGTTTGCCTCCGGCGTGCCGGAATTGCTGCAGCGCGACTTCACCGCGAGCGAGCCGAACACCAAGTACGTCGGCGACATCACGTATCTGCCCGTCGGGGATGGTCAATTCCTCTACCTGGCAACGGTGTTGGACCTGCATTCCAAGCGGC
>NZ_JAAKZX010000136.1 GCF_011045025.1 Streptomyces ureilyticus | reverse complement strand
CACACCGCGCTCGAGCATCAGCTCCTCGACCTCGCGCAATGACAGCGGGAAGCGGAAGTACAGCCACACACAGTGGGAAATGACCTCGACCGGGTACCGATGCCCCTTGTACGACAGCGACACGGACGCTCGTCAGCGTCATCGGCCTCGCGGCCTTCGCCTGGCCCCTGTTCGCCGGGCCGACGTCCCAGGTCAGCGCCCATGCGCAGGACGCGCCGTGGCTGTTCGCGGGGCTGCTCGTGCTGCTGGTCGGGGTGGTGGGCGCGGCGGTCTCGGAGTCGGGGATCGGGCCGAAGGCCGTGGCCATGCTCGGGGTACTGGCGGCGACGGGGGCGGCGTTGCGGCCGATCGGGGCCGGAACAGCCGGGATCGAGCCGATGTTCTTCCTGATGGTGCTGAGCGGCAGGGTGCTGGGCCCCGGCTTCGGCTTCGTACTCGGCGCGGTCACGATGTTCGCGTCCGCGCTGCTCACGGGCGGGGTCGGGCCATGGATGCCGTTCCAGATGCTCAGCATGGGCTGGTTCGCGATGGGAGCGGGCCTGCTACCGGGTCCCGACCGGCTGCGCGGCCGGGCCGAACTGCTCATGCTCGCCGCGTACGGCTTCGTGGCGGCCTTCGCCTACGGCACGCTCATGAACCTGTCCGGCTGGCCCTTCATGAACGCCCTCACGTCGAGCGTGGCCTTCGACCCCGACGCCGACGTCACCACCAACCTGACCCGTTTCCTCGCCTACTGCCTGGCCACCTCCCTCGGCTGGGACCTCGGCCGAGCCAGCGTCACGGTCGCCCTGACCCTCACCCTGGGCGCAACCATCCTCAAGGCCCTACGCCGGGCCACCCGCCGGGCGGCTTTCGAGACACCGGTGACGTTCGAGCACCCGCACACCCACCAGCCCCGAAAGTAGGTCCCACACGTCCACCGAGGACGAACACCGCCTCTATGGTGGTCCGATGTCATCGATCAAGCAGTTCCAGGTCACCTTCGACTGCGCGGACCCTGAGCGCGTTGCTCGCTTCTGGTGCGAGGTGTTGGGGTACGTCGTACCACCGCCGCCGGACGGGTTTGCTACCTGGGACGATTACGATCGCTCCCTGCCGCCCGAACGTCAGGGTTCAGGGTTTGTCTGCATGGATCCCTCGGGTGTGGGCCCGCGGATGTACTTCCAGCGCGTTCCCGAAGGGAAGGTCGTCAAGAATCGGGTGCATCTTGACGTGCGGGTCGGCACCGGGCTCGTGGGCGAAGAGCGCCTGGCTGCACTCGAGGCCGAGTGCGTACGACTGGTCGCGCTCGGCGCGGTACGCGGGCGACTACTGGTTGCCGATGACTACAACGAGTCGTGCCAACTGATGCAGGACATCGAGGGCAACGAGTTCTGTCTGGACTGAGTGGCCGCGAACTTGGCGCCGTGGATCTTGCTTTGGGACAACCACGCGCTGTAGTGCGGAAATGGATTGATCGCCATCTGCACGCGTGACCAGCGTTGCCCAATCCAGGGGCCGACACCCGAGTCCGCGGCGCGCAACCCGCCCGCGTCTGGTTCCCTGTCCGCTTCCGCACCTTCCCTATTGGGTTGGCGTGTTGAAGCCGATCTAACAGGCGATGCGAGCAGGCTCGCGCCCTACGGTCATAACGGACCAGGGACGTCGTAGTGGGAGACGGCGACGGTGTCCATGCGGCAGCATTTTCCTGAGCGGGTGGCACGTCGTTGTCTTCAAGGGGGGGCTGTGGCGGGGCGGGGGCCTTCACGGCAGGAGTTGATCCGGCGGCGTCGTCAGAGCGGGTTCGTCGGGCGACAGGGTGAGCTGGCGGCTTTCCGGGACACACTCCGGCAGGCGCCGGAGGAGGCGGCGCAGTTCCTCTTTCACATCCACGGCCCTGCGGGGGTGGGCAAGTCCACGCTGGTGCGCCAGATGGAAGGCGCCGCTCGCGAGCAGCAGGGGATCACGGCCTACGTGGACGAGTCGGCGGCGGACGTAGTGGAGGCCATGGAGGCGATCAGCACACAGTTCGCCCAGCAGGGCCTGGCGTTGAAAAGCTTCGACAAACTGCTGGCCACCTATCGGCAGCGTCGGCATGAAGCCGACTCCGGCGCAGCCGGGGCCGGGGCCGCGACGGAGTCGATGGCAGGCGCGGCTGACGGAGTAGTGACAGGGCCCGTGCCACCGGCCTCGTCACCGGCCAGCGTGGTCGCCTCGCAGGTCGGCCTGGTGGGGTTGGGCATGATCCCCGGGGTGGGGGCGTTCGCCGGCGCGGTGGACCCGAATCAGGTCGCGGCGGGTGCGGACCGGCTCAAGGCGCTGCTCAGCGCCCGGTTCCGCAGTCACGATGACGTCCAGATCGTTCTCTCCCCGCTGAAGGTTCTCACCCCGGCGTTCCTTCAGGACCTGGCCGAGGTGGCACAGCGCAGGCCGTGGGTGGTGTTGTTCTTCGACACCTATGAGCGCATCGGGCCGCTGCTGGACATCTGGCTGCGCGATGTGTTGGTCAGCGACCTCTACGGGGAGCTGCCCGCCAACGTGTTGGTCGTCCTGGCCGGACAGTCACGGCTGGAGACCCGGTGCTGGGCGGACCACCTGGACCTGGTCACCAGCCTGCCGTTGGAGGTGTTCACCGAGGCCGAGGCCCACCAGCTTCTCGCCGCCAAGGGCATCACCGACAAGCGGAGAGCCGAGGTGATTCTGCAACTGTCCGGACGGCTGCCGGTCCTGGTCTCCACCCTTGCCGAAGCCCGCCCCACCAGCGTGGAGGAGATCGGGGACCCCAGCGGCACCGCCGTGGAACGGTTCCTGAAGTGGGAGACCGACCCCGCCCGCCGCGCCGCCGCCCTGGCCTGCGCCCTGCCCCAAGAAGTGGACGAGGACATCTACCGCGCAGCCGTGGACGAGGCGGCGGCAGAGCTCTTCGGCTGGTTGCGTACCCTGCCCTTCGTCACCGATCGCGCCAGCCGCTGCCGCTACCACGACGTCGTGCGCACCGCGATGCTCCGCCTGCAACGTCGCCAGTCCCCCAGCCAGTGGTCACAGCAGCACACCAGCCTGGCCGACACCTTTCAGGGGTGGCGGCTCCGACTCGAAGAGCACACTCCGCCGAAGGACGGCTGGTGGGACGATGAGCGTTGGCGCGACTACCGACGCCAGGAGACCTATCACCGGCTGTGTGCCGACCCCCACGCTGCGCTCCCGGACGCCCTGCGCGAATGCCTCGACGCCTACGACCACGGAATCGCCACCCTGCGCCGATGGGCCCAGACCCTCGACCGGGCCGGCCACGACGGCAGCGCAATACCCGTGAGCAGCTGGGGCAGACAGCTACTGACCGCCCTGGAGGAGCAGAACCAACCCGGCGTCACCGTCCTGACGCATCTCCTCACCCGTGGCCAACTCGACGCCCAGGGCCGCGCCTTCGCCCTGGTATTGCGCGGCCGGGACCATCGCAATGCCGACCGCAACGAGCAGGCCCTGGCCGACTACAACCTCGCTCTCACTCTCGATCCGGAGGCAGCCCGCGCCGCCTACGGCCGCGGCGTGACCTACTACGACCTGGACCGCTACGACGATGCCCTGGCGGACTTCAACCGCGCCATCGAACTCAACCCCGACGACGCCCTTGCCATCGCCGTCCGCGGCGTGACCTACAGCCTCATGGATCGCCACGACGACGCCCTCGCCGACCTCAACCACGCCATCGAACTCAACCCGGACCACGCCTGGACCATCACCAGCCGTGGACGGACCTACTACGAAGTAGACCGCTACGACGACGCCCTGGCGGACTTCAACCGCGCCCTCGAACTCAACCCCGACTACACCTGGGCCATCACCATCCGTGGACAGGCTAACCGCTTCACGGGGCGCTACGACGACGCCCTGGCGGACTTCAACCGCGCCATCGAACTCAACCCAGACCACGCCTGGACCATCGCCGCCCGCGGCATGACCTACTACGACGTAGACCGCTACGACGACGCTCTGGCGGACTTCAACCGCGCCATCGAACTCAACCCCGACTACGCCCAGGCCCTTGCCGCCCGCGGCGCGACCAACCGCCTCATGTATCGCTACGACGACGCCCTCGCCGACCTCAACCGCGCCATCGAACTCAACCCCGACTACGCCTGGGCCATCGCCATCCGCGGCGCGGCCTACTACGGCGTAGACCACTACGACGACGCCCTCGCCGACTTCAACCGCGCCCTCGAACTCAACCCCGACTACGCCTGGGCCATCGCCATCCGCGGCGCGGCCTACTACGGCGTAGACCACTACGACGACGCCCTCGCCGACCTCAACCGCGCCATCGAACTCAACCCGAGGAATGGCTGGGCCCATTACAAGAAGGCACTCGTACTGCATTCCATGGCGCATCCGGACCAGACACTATGTCTGACGCGAGCTATCGAACTCTTCACCCATGACGCAGCCGACCCCAGCCCCCAGAAGGCACTAAATGGGAAAGGCAACCTCGTCACCGCTTACTGTGCGATCCAACGATGGGACGATGCCGGCCGGTACCTGGCAGATTTCATAAGCAGCGGCCCGATCCGTGGCCAGATCAAGGCAGTGCTCGCCGACCTGGATGAGTTGGTGCAGGCGATCGCTTCCGCAGAGGAACACGTGTCGCCCCTTCTCCGCCGACTCGAGAACGCACTCGCCGCTGCCCCGTAACCGGATGGCGCGCTCTGCTTGTAGTTCTGTCCGCCCTACGCCGGGTCAGTTGGTGAGACGGAGCAGAGATCAAGTGAGGTCCACCGGGATTCGATGGTCCGGTTGGCCGTCCTTGGCCAGGATCGAGTGTTCGTCGGCCAGCGCGCGGTACAGCCTCAGGCCGGAGGTCCCGTCCACGTCGGTGGCTGTCCAGGCGCGGCCTCCGTGCGTGAGGGAACGGCGGGAGAACACCTCCAACGCGCTCTCGATCCCGGGGCCGGCCACCGGTTCGGCGATGGCGGGCATATAGACGCCCTGGCCGGTGCTGATCGGGGCCGATGAGTCGAAGATCGCGATGCCCACCTGAGGGCGCACCGCAATGTTGCGTGAATGGACGGCCTCGGGAGAGGAGAGCCAGAAGAACTCGCGGCACTCCACGTGAGCGAAGTAGACCGGCGAACTCCACGGCCGCCCGGCCGCATCGGCAGTGGCGAGCACCATGTACAGACTCGCGTCGACGATGCCGCGCGCGATCTCGGCAGGTGATGCAGGCGATGTATCGGAAGTCATCTCAGCCGCTCCTTCGGTACGTGAGCTCGAAGTCCTTCTCCCATACGGCCGAGCCGTCCGACGACATCTCCCAGACGCCACGGATCGTGTTGCCGTCGTCACCGACCTGCCCAGTGAACCGCTGCCGGAACGCCAGCGGTGAAAAGTCCGGCGTCTCCCGCAGCAGCCGCCAGACCCCGTCGGCAAAGGTCATCGCATACACCCGTACGACGCCCCGCGAGTCGAAGTAGTGCTGCGTGTACGCACCCGTCTCCGGGTCGACCGCGACGATCGCCATACTGTCCGGGACCGCGGTCTGCGGGATCTGCGTGCGCTGGACCAGGAAACGTCCGTCCAGCGTCCACTCGAATACGCTGCGTGCCGCAGGCGCGGCCAGACCGGGAAAGTCGGCCTCCACCTCCCATTCGCCGACCAGAACGTCCAGCCTTTCCAAGGCTTCCTGCCGTGCCGATTCGTCCATCGCCAACACCTCCTCGTCGTATGTGACCGCAACGGCGAGCGAAACTCATCGCTCCCCGCACTCGAACCACACCGTCTTCCCACCCCCGGCCTCCGGCCACACCCCCCACTTCGCGACCACCGCATCGAGCAGGACGAGCCCGCGCCCACCCTCCGACTCCATCGACAACTCGGCTGACACGGTCGGCAGTTGGGGCGAGCCGTCCGTGACCTCCACCCGCACTCCCGCCGCCCCCTGTCGCAGCAACAGCAACTCACAGCGCCGGTCCGGGACATGGCGTACGACATTGGCGATCAGCTCGGTCACGCCGAGTTCCACGGCGTCGGACAGCTCGACCATGTCCCACTCGTCGAGGAGCGAGCGGACGATGCGGCGGATGTACAGCGCCGAGTGCTCGCCTGCGGTGAGCCGCATGCGGTACTGCGCGGGGCGGGGGCCCATGAGGAAGCCCGGGAGCGTGGGAGGAATGTGGTCGTTCACACCACGAGAGTGACCCAGCGCAACTACTCTCGGCTACTGAACGGATACAACCGGTCCCGCAGTGGGCCGAGTTGCGCGAGAGGGGATCGCCGCGTGACCCACATCAACATCCTCGACCCGGGCGCATCACCGCTCGACTACTACGGCTTCGAGCTGCGCCGCCACCGCGAAGCCGCCGGGCTGACGCAGAAGCAGCTCGGCGAAATCGTCAACTACACCGGCTCGTTGATCGGCCAGATCGAGACCGCCCGCAAGCTTCCGACCCCGACGTTCAGCGAGCGGGTGGACGCGGCGCTGGGGACGGGCGGGTTGCTGTCCCGGCTGGTCGATCTTGTGCTGCGCAGTCAACTTCCGAGCTGGTTTCAGCAGGTGGCGGAGTTGCAGGCGCGGGCTATCGAAATCTGCTCCTTCGAAACGCATATGGTCCACGGTCTTCTCCAGACCGAGGCGTACGCGCGTGCCGTGCTCGGGGCACTGGACCAGAGCAACCTCGACGACCGCACCGCCGTACGACTGGCCCGCCAGCGCATCTTCGAGAAGGAGGAGCCGCCGGTCTTCTGGGCGATTCTCAGCGAGGCCGCGCTATACCAGGAGATCGGTGGCCCGGAGACCATGCGGGGGCAACTGGAGCACCTGTTGTCCTTCGAGAACAACCCTCGGATCAACATCCAGATCCTGCCGTTCTCGGCCGGAGCGCACGCGGGAATGCAGGGCTCGTTCGACCTCTACCGCTTCGCGAGTGACCCGGACATCGTCTACACAGAGGGCTACGGCAGCGGGCATCCCACCGCCAACCCGGACACCGTCAAGGACTGCTCGCTCCGTTACGATCATCTTCAGGCCGCCGCCCTCTCCCTCAGCGACTCGGCGGGGCTGATCCGGCGCGTGATGGAGGAACGCTATGGAGAACAACGCGATGCCGACGGTGATCCAGTGGCGTAAGTCCAGCTACAGCAGCGACCAGGGGGGCAATTGCGTCAAGTGCGCGCCCCTCGGGTCCCTGACCTGGCGCAAGTCGACGTACAGCGGCGATCAGGGCGGCAACTGCCTGGAGATCGCCGAAACCCCCAACACTACCCTCGCCGTACGCGACTCAAAGAACCCGACGGGCCCCCATCTCACCTTCGCCCCCGCCGCGTTCACCATCTTCGTCCACTGGACGAGGAACGCGACTACAGCGGCTGAATGATCGTCCCGGTCGCCGACGCCCCACCCACGCACATCGTGACGAGCGCGAATTCCTAACCCCTGCACTCCAGTTCATGCAACGCGGTCGTGATGAGCCGCGCTCCCATGGCCCCCACGGGGTGGACCCGATGCCCCCGCACCTCCACCCCGTGGCGTGATTCCTTCGTTTCTTGTGGAGAGCTCAGGCCTCTTCTGTTCACTTCGTTGACACGAGTCATCAGCGGACATAGTTTCCGCCGCGTACTCGTAGCACCTGATGGCACGTCAATAGCTCTAGCCCCACCGTGGGTTCAAGGGTCGAACACCGACTGCCGCCGGTGGCACGTGTACACGCGGTTCCCACAACGACGTGCCCGCACGAAGGAGTGACGGCTCTTGTCCGACACCGTGTCCCGGCGATCGGCCCTGCGTCTGCTGGGCGGTTCGATCGCGGTCGCAGCCGCGGCCGCCTCCACCGGATTCACCACCTCCTCGCACACCACCGCGCTCAAGAGAGCCGAACCGAGCGCGGGTCCGCGCGTGGAAGGCCTGATCGCGAAACTCACCCTCGACGAGAAGATCTCCCTGCTGCACGGCGCCACCGACCCGAACTCGCTCGGCCAGGCCGGCTACATCCCCGCCGTCGACCGCCTCGCCATCCCCCCACTCCGCCTCGCCGACGGCCCCGCCGGAGTCCGTATCACCCGGCATGCCACAGCCCTGCCCGCCCCCGTTCTCCTCGCCTCCGCCTTCGACCCCGAACTGGCGCGCCGCTACGGCCAGGTCATCGGCCGCGAGGGCCGCGCCCTCGGCCAGGACGTACTGCTCTCGCCGATGGTCAACGTCATCCGCACCCCGTACGCGGGCCGCAACTTCGAGACCTTCAGCGAGGATCCGCTGCTCTCCGCCGACCTGGTGGCCGAGGAGATCAAGGGCATCCAGGGCGAGGGGCTCATCGCGACCGTCAAGCACTACGCGATGAACAACCAGGAGAAGGACCGCATGACCATCGATGTGCGGGTCGACGAGCAGACGATGAACGAGGTCGAACTGCGCGGCTTCGAGTCCGCCGTCCGCGCCGGCACGGGCGCGTTCATGGGTGCCTACAACAAGGTCAAGGGCACGTACGCCTGCGAGAACCAGGAGCTCCTCACCGATATCCTCCGCGACCGCTGGGGCTTCGAGGGCTGGGTGATGTCCGACTGGTACGCCACCCACAGCACCGTCGACGCGATCACCGCCGGTCTCGACATGGAGATGCCGGACGGCGAGTACCTGGGCAAGGCCCTGAAGAGGGCGGTCGAGAACGGAAGCGTCTCCGAGGAGTACCTCGACCGCGCCGTACGCCGCACCCTTGCGACGATGGACGGCTTCGGGCTGCTCGACGGCAGCGCCCCGCCCCGTCCGGACCGCGACCCGGCGGCGGGCGCGGCGGTCGCCCTGGACGTGGCGAAGGCCGGAGCCACGCTGCTGCGCAACGAGAACCACGCCCTTCCCCTGACCGGCGCCGCCGCCCGGAGCATCGCCGTCATCGGACCCACCGGCTCCATCCCGTTCGTCAGTGGCGGCGGCAGCGCCCATGTCATTCCGGACCGGGCCGACAGTCCGCTCGACGCCATCAAGTCCCGTGCGGGGCGCGGCGCCCGAGTGTCCTATGCACTGGGCGAGGACATCTTCGGCAAGGCCATCCCCAAGGGCGCCTTCTCGCCGGGTTTCGAGAGCGAAGGGCAGCGGGTCGCCGCCGGGGAGACCTGGACGTACGAGGGAACGCTCACCGCACAGGACGCCGACGAGTGGACCTTCGTCATCCACTACTCGGGTACTACGCGACCCAAGGTGCTCCTCGACGGCGAGGAACTCTTCCCCGTGCTGCCCGACTTCGGCGAGTTCTTCACCGGCGGCCTCGTGTCGGCGGCGCCCGACGGGCTCGCCGTGCGCCGCAAGACAGTCGACCTCGCCAAGGGCACGCACAAGGTGAAGATCACCGCGGAGGGCGGTGACGAGGGGCAGTTGTTCCGGCTGCGGCGCATCACCGGCGCGACCCGCGCCCGGGACGTCGCCGAGGCCGTGCGGGCCGCGCGTGCCGCTCGCAGTGTCGTGCTGTTCGCGTACGAGGACGCCACCGAGGGCCAGGACCGCACGACTGTCGCGCTGCCCGGTCACCAGGCGCGCCTCATCGAGGCGGTGACGGCGGTGAATCCCCGTACCACCGTCGTTCTCAACACCTCGTCCTCGACGTCGATGCCCTGGCTGCGGCGCACCGCCGCCGTGCTGCAGATGTACTACCCGGGCCAGGAGGGCGCGGCCGCCACCACGGCCGTCCTGTTCGGCGACTGCGACCCCGGGGGACGCCTCACCCAGTCCTTCCCGGTGGACGACGATCACCACCCGGTCGCCGGTGACCCGCGCCGTTACCCGGGCGTGGACGGCATCGAGGAGTACTCGGAGGGCATCCACGTCGGCCACCGCTGGTACGACGCCGAGGGCGTGCGCCCGCTGTTCCCGTTCGGGCACGGCCTCTCGTACACCACGTTCTCCTACAGCGACCCGCACGTACGCGGGTCACGACATGGTCTGGAGGTGACCTTCACCGTGCGCAACACCGGGCGCCGTGACGGCGTCGACATCCCGCAGGTGTATGTCGGCCCCTCGCCGGAACTCCAACTCGACCAGCCAGCAAAGCTGTTGGGCGGATACCGGCGGCTCGCACTGCGGGCGGGAGAGAAGCGCCGGGTCACCGTACGCGTCGACGAACGCACCCTCTCCTCATGGGACCCCGAACGCCACGACTGGGTGCTCGGAACCGGCCGCCGCACCGTATGGGTCGGAGCCTCGGCGGGCGAACTGCGCCTGCGTACGGTCGCGGAGGTGCACGCGTGATGCGCCGCCTCACCATGCGTCGTCGTCTCGCTGTCGTGCTGACCGCGCTGGCGACCACCGTCCTCACGGCCGCCGGTTCCACCGCCGCGGCTCCCGCCCCGACCGAGCAGAGCCCTCCACTCGTCCGGACCGAGGCCGGCTGGGTCCGCGGGGAGTCCACCGCCGAGGGGCGGCAGTTCCTCGGCATCCCCTACGCGCAGCCGCCCGTCGGCAAACTCCGCTGGCGAGCCCCACGGCCCGTAGAGCCCTGGTCCGGTGTGCGCACCGCAGACGACTTCGGTAACCGCTGCGTACAGACGGCGAGTTGGGACCCCGGCTACGAGAAGCCCAGCCACACCGAGGACTGCCTCGACCTGAATGTGTACGTCCCCGAAGGCGGCGCCGTCCGCTCCGGTCCGCGGCCGGTCATGGTCTGGCTGCATGGCGGCGGGCTCACGGCCGGCGCGGGCGAGGACATCGTGCCGGACACCTTCGCGCGGCAGACCGGCACGGTCGTCGTGACCGCCAACTACCGCCTGGGCGCGATGGGTTTCCTCGCCACCTCCGGTCTCGACCGCGAGGCGCGCGACCGCGTCTCGGGCAACTTCGGGATGCTCGACCAGCAGTCGGCCCTGCGCTGGGTGCGGGCCAACATCGCCCGCTTCGGCGGCGATCCGGGCCGCGTCACCATCGCGGGCGAGTCCGCGGGCGGCCGCTCGGTCTGCACGCAGATGGCCTCGCCGACCTCAAGGGGCCTGTTCCACAGGGGGATCGTCCAGAGTGGTGCGTACGCCGACTGCGCGGCCCGTACGCACAAGGAGGCCGTGGCGCAGGGCGCCGACTTCATGGAGAAGCTGGGCTGCGCGAGCCTCGCGTGTGTGCGCGGCAAGCCCGCCAAGGAAGTCCTCGCCGCCCAGGCCGGCTTCAACTGGGGGCCCGTGGCCGGCGGCGACTTCCTGCCGGTGCAGCCCTTCGAGGCGTACGCGAAGGGAGCGGCCGCCCGTGTCCCCGTACTCAACGGAGCCAACCAGGACGAGGGCCGGATGTTCGCCTTCGCCCAGTTCGACAACAACGGCACCCCGCTCACGGCCGAGCAGTATCCCGAGGTGGTGCGAGGCGTGTTCGGCGAGGAGCAGGGCGAGCGCGTACTCCAGCGCTACCCGCTGTCGGACTACCCGTCACCGACCCTCGCGTACGGCACCGCCTACGGAGACTTCCTGATGGCCTGCCCGGCGCTCCGGCTCAACGACGTACTCGCAGCCCGCGGCCCGGTCTACGCATACGAGTTCGCCGACCGCACCTCGCCACCCTTCGCCTCGCTGCGAAACCTCAACAAGGACTTCGACTTCGGCGCGACTCACGTGAACGAGGTGCAGTACCTCTTCAAACACTTCGGCCTGAAGTCCCCACTGAACGCCGAACAGCGCGCGCTCTCACGCCAGATGATCCAGTACTGGGGCTCCTTCATCCGAAACGGCGTGCCCCACGCCGCCGGCCAGCCACCGATGCCAGACGGCCAGGAGAAGCTCCTCTCCCTGCGCACCGCCTCCGACGGCGGCAACAGCCCGAGCACGACGGTCCACCGTGAGCACCAGTGCGACCTCTGGGACCGACACCGTTCTTAGAGTGCTAGAACCTTAGAGACTGTGGCGGCGGCCTTCGATCCCTGGGCCGCCGCCTTTCCTCTTCAGCCGCCGGATGTTCGTCCTACAGCCGCTGGATGATCGTCCCCGTAGCCAGCGCCCCGCCCGCGCACATAGTGACCAGCGCGAACTCCTTGTCCCTGCGCTCCAGTTCGTGCAGCGCGGTGGTGAGGAGCCGTGCTCCCGTGGCACCCACGGGGTGACCCAGTGCGATCGCCCCGCCGTTCACGTTGACCTTCTTCAGGTCCTGCTCGAATACCTGTGCCCAGCTCAACACCACTGAAGCGAACGCCTCGTTGATCTCGACGACGTCGATGTCCTTCAGCGACATGCCGGCCTTGCCGAGCACGGCGCGAGTCGCGTCGATCGGGCCGTCCAGGTGGAAGTGCGGGTCCGAGCCCACCAGGGCCTGGGCGACGATGCGTGCTCGCGGGCGGAGCTTCAGCGCCCGCGCCATCCGCTTCGACGCCCACATCAGAGCCGAGGCGCCGTCGGAGATCTGGGACGAGTTCCCCGCCGTGTGCACGGCCGTCGGCATGACCGGCTTCAGGCCGGCCAGCGCCTCCATGGACGTGTCCCGCAAGCCCTCGTCCCGGTCGACGAGCCGCCACATGCCCTGACCAGCCCGCTGCTCGTCCTCCGTGGTCGGGACCTGAACGGCGAACGTCTCCCGCTTGAAGCGCTCCTCGGACCAGGCGTTCGCGGCCCGTTCCTGGGAGATCAGCCCCAGCGCGTCGACGTTCTCGCGCGTCAGCCCGCGGTGACGAGCGATCCGCTCCGCCGCCTCGAACTGGTTCGGGAGGTCTACGTTCCACTCGTCGGGCGTCGGCTTCCCCGGCCCGTGCTTGGAGGCCGAGCCGAGCGGCACCCGGGACATGGCCTCGACGCCGCAGCTGATGCCGACGTCCACGACGCCGGCCGCGATCATGTTAGCCACCATGTGGGAGGCCTGCTGCGAGGACCCGCACTGGGCGTTCACGGTCGTCGCGGCCGTCTCGTACGGAAGGCCCATGGCCAGCCACGCGGTACGGGCGGGGTTGCCCGACTGTTCGCCGGCGTGGGTGACGGCGCCGCCGACGATCTGCTCGACGCAGTCGGCGGGGATGTTCGTACGGCCCAGCAGCTCACGGTAGGTCTCGCCCAGGAGATAGGCGGGATGCAGATTGGCGAGCGCGCCACCGCGCTTGCCGATCGGCGTGCGTACGGCTTCGACGATGACGGGTTCAGCGGCCATGTTCCCCAGTCCTCTCCTCGCCTCTCGCGCATCGCGGACGGCCCGGCCCACCCGGCGCGCTGAACTAGAACGCGTACTAGTTCTGTACGCAGTCTGCTGAGCCCACGCCGTGCACCGCAAGGGTCTTGCACCCCCCGAAGTCGCGATCTGCACGAACTCCGCACGCAATTCGACCCGTCATGCCTATTGCGACTTGTAGAACCCGTTACTACCTTCACGGCAATTCCCGGTACCTGATGGTTCGTCAGAACGGACCCGTCAACACAACACCCCACGGACCAAACCCCAGTTCAAACCCCTGATCAAACCCCGTCGCACGACCCGGAGTTGCCGATGCCTTGTCCAGCGCTGCCCGACGGGTTCGATTTCACCGACCCCGATCTGCTGCACCACCGCGTGCCTCTCCCGGAGTTCGCCGAGCTGCGTCAGGCCGAACCCGTCCACTGGGTCCCCCAGCAGCCCGGCATCGCGGGCTTCGAGGACGAGGGTTACTGGGCCGTCACGCGGCACGCTGACGTCAAGTACGTCTCCACGCACCCCGAGCTGTTCTCCTCCTGGCTCAACACCGCGATCATCCGCTTCAACGAACACATCCCGCGCGACGCCATCGAGGTCCAGCGACTGATCCTGCTCAACATGGACCCGCCCGAACACACCCGCGTCCGCGGCATCGTGCAGCGCGGCTTCACCCCGCGCGCGATCCGCGCCCTGGAGGACACGCTGCGCCGGCGCGCCCGCTCGATCGTCCAGGAGGCCGTCGCGCAGACCGGCCCCTTCGACTTCGTGACGCAGGTCGCCTGCGAACTCCCCCTCCAGGCGATAGCCGAGCTGATCGGCATCCCGCAGGAGGACCGCCTCAAGATCTTCGACTGGTCCAACAAGATGATCTCGTACGACGATCCGGAGTACGCGATCACCGAGGAGGTCGGCCAGGAGTCGGCCACCGAGCTCATCTCGTACGCCATGAACATGGCCGCCGACCGCAAGCAGTGCCCGGCCAAGGACATCGTCACGCAGCTGGTGGCGGCCGAGGACCAGGGCAACCTCACCTCGGACGAGTTCGGCTTCTTCGTGCTCATGCTGGCCGTCGCGGGCAACGAGACGACCCGTAACGCGATCACGCACGGCATGCACGCACTGCTCACCCACCCCGACCAGTGGGACCTCTACAAGAGGGAGCGTCCTTCCACCACGGCCGAGGAACTCGTCCGCTGGGCGACCCCGGTCGTCTCCTTCCAGCGCACCGCCACCCAGGACACCGAACTGGGCGGCCAGCGGATCAAGAAGGGCGACCGCGTGGGCATCTTCTACTCCTCCGCGAACAACGACCCCGCCGTCTTCGACTCCCCGGAGGTCCTCGACATCACCCGCGACCCGAACCCCCACCTCGGCTTCGGTGGCGGCGGCCCGCACTACTGCCTCGGCAAGTCCCTCGCCACCCTCGAGATGGACCTCATCTTCAACGCCATCGCCGACGCCATGCCCGACCTCCGCCTCGTGGGTGACCCACGCCGACTGCGCTCCGCCTGGCTGAACGGCGTCAAGGAGCTCCAGGTCAGCGCCAGTTGACCCATGCGGTCTCGCAGATCAGGAGGCGGGGGCACCATCCCCCCTTCGCCCCGCCCCCGCCTCCTGTCACCGCGCGAGAGGAAGAAACACGCCAACTGACCGGTAAGCGCCGAGCCTTTGTCTGGACAAGTGCCCTGTTGCCGCGATCCAGCTCGCTCTGTGATCGGTGTCACGGGCTCACGTTGAGTGTGGAGATCCCGGGGAGAAGACGTGACAGAAGTTCACATCTTCGCTCGGCGTGAGATACGCATCGCTACGGCTCGGGCGGCGAGGTTTACAGTTCGTCGCCGGTCGACAGGTATAAACCTTTCCCTTCGGGGCCGACCTGCGCGTAAGTTGTGGCCGCTTCGCCGGACTGTTCAGTCACTCATGCTCATGCGCAGACACCAGGGGGATACCTATGTCGATCGACCACAAGTCCAGCCGTGTGTTCCCCTGTGGCTGACGGTACGTCCGGCAGGTCCCGGAACCGGAGCTCCGTACGCTCTCTGCTCGTCGCCGTGGTGGCGGCACCGCTGGTCCTGACCGCCTGCGCATTCCAGGACGAAGGGGTGGCGGAAAGCAGGTCCACGGTGGATACCGCGGATCCCGCCGACGGCGAATCCACCGGGCCCGGGAAGACCGACGTTCGCAAGCCCGAGGACTTCGACTTCGGTCGTCCGGCGGCCACGGCGCACAACGGAGAGGTCGTCGCCTACCTGCCGCGCCTGGACAACCGCCGCGTGGTCGTGCCCCTCACGATGCAGAACACGGGCGAAAAGCGCGCCTCTTACACGGTCACGGTCACGGCCGACAGAGGCGAGTTGGGTACTCCGGTGACGGTGACGAAGAAGGCCCTCAACGTGGCCTCCGGCACCACCTGGCCGGCCAAGGCCGACATCAGCGCTCCCGGGGCCTGGATCCCCGAGAAAACGAAGATCACCCTGACGGTGACCAAGGACAACTACCCCTTGGGCGACGCTCGCTGACCCGAAAGGGCCGGCGGCCTTCCATCGGCCCTGGGGTCTGATCCCTTGAACCTCACCGGTGAATTGGGGTATCGGCTGGTGACCACGGTCGGGATGAGTCGTTGCACGGCTCGTGAGTCCCCGGCGCCCGCGTCCCAGTGACCGAGTGAACGTTTCCGTGCCGCTCGACGTCTTCGCACGTGACACAGCAAAGACACAGCCTCGACGACTTCGAACGGAAACGCTGACCGTGGCCTCTGCCGCCGAGCTGTCCCCCGCCCGTCCGCCCTCCGGTCCGGTCGAGCCGGCCACTGGTACGCGGAAGGAGCCGTTCCCGGAACTCAAAGGGTTCTGGCGGCGGTATCCAGTGCCGTTGCTGGCCACGCTTCCGACGGTTCCGTTGTACGGGCTGTGGTTCGCGTTTCTCGCCACGGGGGGCGGGGATCTCGCGGCGCAGCAGGCGTGGGCGGAGTTCGCGTCGCGGCATGGCGGCTCGGCGTACAGCCTCTTCTGGTACGGCGGGATGCACACCGCCAACTACAGCCTGATCTCGCCGTACTTGATGGCCACCTTCGGCGTGCGCACGGTCACCGTCGTCGCCGGGCTGCTCGCCACCTGGCTGGCCGCGGTGCTGATCGTGCGTACGGGGATCCGCAGCCCTCTCGGCCCCGCGCTGCTCGCCTCGTTCGCCCTGTGGTGCAACGTCGCGTCCGGCCGTACGACCTTCGCCCTCGGCGTCGCCTTCGGGCTCGCGGCCTGTGTGCCGCTCACGCGGGAGCGGCGGCTGCCGCTGGCCGTGCCGTACGCGGCGCTGGCGACCATGGCGAGCCCGGTGGCGGGGCTGTTCCTGGTGGTGGCCGGCGCCGGTTACGCGCTCGTACGGGACTGGGGGCGGGCCGCCGCTCTCATTGCGCCGCCGTTCGTGGTGGTCGCGGGGATCACTCTGCTGTTCCCGTTCAAAGGCGAGCAGTTGATGCCCGCCGACCGGATCTGGCCGCCCGTCCTCTTCGGTGTCGTGCTGTTCGCCCTCGCTCCGCGCCGCTGGTGGGTGCTGCGGTGGGGCGGCCTGGTGTACGCGGCGGGGACGGTGCTCACGTATCTCATCCCCTCACCGATCGGCACGAACGTGGAGCGGCTCGCCGAGCTGTTCGCACCGACCGCCCTGTTCGCCGCGCTGCTCGCGCAGAGGGAGCAGAGACAGAGACGCAGACTCGTCGCCCTCGCCATGATCCTCATCGTGTCCGTGGCCTGGCTGGGTACGAAGACCGTCGACGATCTGCGGATCTCCACCAAGGTGCCCGCCTGGGCTGCCGACACCCGTGGTGTCGTCCGTGCCCTTGACCGGCTCGGCGCCGAGCGCACCCGGGTCGAGGTGGTCCCGGCCCGCAATCATCGCGAGGCCACCGCGCTCGCGCCGCATGTGAACCTCGCCCGCGGCTGGAACCGGCAGCTGGACATCGAGCGCGGGCGGCTCTTCTACGACGGAACGTTCTCGGAGTCGACGTACCGGGCCTGGCTGGACCGCTGGGCCGTCGGCTTCGTCGTGCTGCCCGCCGGGAAGCCGGACGGCTTCGCCGAGGACGAGGCGCGGCTGGTCAGGAGTCGGCCCGGGTGGCTGGAGCCGGTCTGGCAGGACGCGCACTGGCAGGTGTTCCGGGTGCGCGAGGCGGTGCCCCTGGTGTCGTCGCCGGGCTCCGTCGTACGGGCCTCCGGCGCCGAGGTCGTCGTCCGGATGCCGGGGCCCGGCTCGGTCACCGTGCGCGTCGCCTACTCGCCGTGGCTGTACGCCGAGGGCGGCTGCCTCAAGAAGCGGGGCGAGTTCACGCGGCTTACGGTGACCGAATCGGGCGTGTACCGGATCAGCTCGGGGTACGGTCCTTCGCCTGGTCCGGCTCCTCGATGCTGACCTCGGCGGGCTTGCCGCGCGCGCTGACCCGGGGCCCCTGGAGCAGGTAGGTCAGCGCGAAGCCGGTGCCGACCACGGCCGCGCCGCCCGCCGCGTCGAGCACCCAGTGGTTGGCGGTCGCCACGATCGCCGAGACCGTGAACAGCGGATGCAGCAGCCCCAGCCCCTTCATCCACCACTTCGGCGCGAGGATCGCGATCACCAGACCGCACCACAGCGACCAGCCGAAGTGCAGTGAGGGCATCGCCGCGTACTGGTTCGTCAGCGCGGTCAGCGTCCCGTAGTCCGGCTGGGAGAAGTCCTGCACGCCGTGCACGGTGTCGATGTAGCCGAGGCCCGGCATGAGGCGGGGCGGGGCCAGCGGATAGAGCCAGAAGCCGAGCAGCGCGAGGATCGTGGCGAAACCGAGGGCCGAGCGGGCCCAGCGGTACTCGGCGGGGCGGCGCACATAGAGGACGCCGAGGACGCTGAGCGGCACCACGAAGTGGAACGACGTGTAGTAGAAGTCGAAGAAGGCGCGCAGCCAGTCGACGTTCACCACCGCGTGGTTGACCCAGTGCTCGATGTCCATGAACAGGAACTTCTCGATCGCCAGGATCTGCTCGCCGTGCTGCTCGGCGGTGGCCCGGGCCGCCTCGTTGGAGCCGCCGTGCGCCTCCAGCCTGACCTGCTGGTAGGCGGAGTAGCCGACGCGGATCAGCAGCAGTTCGAGGAGCAGGTTCGGGCGGGAGAGGACCCGGCGCAGGAAGGGCAGCAGGGGTACGTGTTTCCAGCGGGCCTCGACCGGGGGCGCGTACTGCGTGGGGATCGGCACCTGGTAGTGCGGTGAGGTGCGGGAGAGGAACGGTACGACGCAGGCGGCGGTGAGCGCGGCGAGCAGGACGACGTTGTCCCGCAGCGGGTACAGCACCGGCATGTTCGGCAGCATCATCTTCGCCGGGAGCGTCATCACCAGGACGACGGCGACCGGCCATACGTACCGGTCCGAGGCCTTCTTGCCGACCCGGCCGACCAGCGCGAGCAGCACCCACAGCAGCTGGTGCTGCCAGGTGGTGGGCGACACCGCGATCGCCACGCAGCCGGTCAGCGCGACGGCGAGCAGCAGCTGCCCGTCGCGCGCGTAGCGCACGGCACGGCGCAGGCCGAGGAACGCTACGGCCGCGCCCAGCAGCAGGAACAGCGCGATCTCCAGCGGACCGGTCAGGCCGAACCGCAGCAGCGCGCCGTGCAGCGACTGGTTGGACAGGTCGTCGGCGGGGCGGCCGAGACCGACTCCGGCCAGGTGGTGCACCCAGTACGTGAACGAGTCGTGCGGCATCGCCGCCCAGGCAAGGGCCGTGCACGCGGCGAAGGTGACGCCGGTGGAGAGCGCGGCCCGGCGGCGGCCGGTGAACCACAGCAGCGGGGCGAAGAGCAGGACGGTCGGCTGGAGGGCCGCGGCGACTCCGATCAGCAGCCCGCTGGCCCGTTCCCCCCGGACCGCGAAGCAGCCGAGCAGCACCAACAGCACCGGGATGATGCTGGTCTGGCCGAGATACAGCGTGTTGCGCACCGGCAGGGACAGCATCAACAGGCTGATCGCGACGGGGGCGGCGAGCAGGGCCGTGCGTCTGCTCACCGGCTGCGGCAGTGCACGTGCCGCGACCAGGCCGAGCGCGACGACCAGCAGCAGCGTGCCGAAGGTCCAGCCCCAGCCGAGGGCCTCCTCGGCAGCGCGCGTGAGCGGTTTGAGGACGAGTCCGCCGAACGGCGTGCCCGTGAAGCGCGTCGAGTCGTACAAGGATCCGTTCACATGCAGCACGCCGCCCGGGCCGACCCAGGTCTCCAGATCCGTCAGGCGCTCCCCCTTCGGCGTGCTCAGGACGACGGTGACCTGCCGTACCGCCAGTACGGCGGCGATCAGCCAGAGGGCCGCGCGCACCACGCCCAGCCGTGCCTTCGCCGTGCCCGCGGCTCCCGCCGCGAAGGCATCACCTGGTCGTCCGCTCTCCACATTCGCCACGCCCCGTCGGCCCTCCCGCCCCGTTGGTCACCCATGTCCCACGGGTGTCAGCTGTTCGTTTTCACTGTGTGAGCCCTATGAGGCTCGCACTACCCCCGCGGAGAGACGCGGGCAACCCCCGCTTTACCTGACGTCCTTCCATCTTTTGTCCTGAAGAGGGTGTGGCGCGACCGGAGGTTGCGGTGATGTTCCGGGGACCTGGGTGACCGCCGGGCAGATCCGGCCGTAGCGGGCTATATTCGACGACGGAACTAGTTAGCCCCTCTAACTAGCCAGACGAAAGGCATGGTGCATGACCGAGCCACGGCTCTGGAACGACGTGGACGACTACCTCACCGCGCTCCTCGCCCCGCCCGACGACGCCTTCTCCGCCGCGCTGCGCGACAGCGACGCCGCCGGGCTGCCGCACATCAACGTCGCCCCGACCCACGGCAAGCTGCTCCACCTGCTCGCCGTGATCCAGGGCGCCCGCCGCATCCTGGAGATCGGCACCCTCGGCGGCTACAGCACCATCTGGCTGGGCCGCGCCCTGCCGGCGGACGGGCGCCTGATCAGCCTCGAGTACGACTCGAAACACGCGGAGGTCGCCCGTCGCAACCTCGCGCGGGCCGGCCTCGACAAGATCACCGAAGTGCGCGTGGGAGCCGCCCTGGACTCGCTGGCGAAACTGGCCGACGAGCAGGCCGAGAACCCCGCTCCGTTCGACCTGGTCTTCATCGACGCGGACAAGGTGAACAACCCGCACTACGTCGAGTGGGCCGTCAGACTCACCCGCCCCGGCAGCCTGATCGTCCTCGACAACGTCGTACGCGGCGGCGCCGTCACCGACGCCACCAGCGACGACCCGTCGATTCGAGGCACCCGCGGGGCCCTCGAACTCTTCGCCTCCCATCCGAAGTTGGACGCTACGGCGATCCAGACGGTGGGTGTGAAGGGGTACGACGGGTTTGCGCTGGCGCGCGTATTGCCGTAGGCCGCCCGGACTTACCGCCCGCCTGGCCTTACGCCGCCCGACCTCAGGCCTCGTGGTAGAAGCCCACGTTCACGCTGCGCGGGGAGGTTCGGTCGTGGATGATCAGTTCGCCGGAACCGTTCTGGGGGAGCCTCGCCGTCCCGCCGTACGGCAGGGGCTGCGGGGTCCCGCCGACCAGCACGAACCGCACCTCGGACGAGGGGTCGGCGTGCGAGCCCCGCAGCCACGTCACCTGCCACGTCCCGTCCGGGCCGCACAGGAACTCCAGGTGCACCCGCGAGACGAACAGCCAGTCGTCGGGCGTCGCGAGGCGGCAGAAGCCCCGGTCCCGCCCCACCCGCAGCACGGCACCCGGTTCGCTGGGCGAGTCGGCCATCTGCATCCCGGCCGTCGCACCCGCGTCCGCCTCCGACACCGTGGCCATGGTGAGTTCGAGCACGTGCGCTCCTTCGGTTCCCGCAATCCAGTGGTTCGGCGCCGGGGCATGGTGGCGCACCGGCGACGATGTATCGCGGCCGAATGATAGATCGCCCGGATGACATGCCGTCCGGCACACTGGGTTACATGACCGAGCGAAAACCTCCCGGTGTCAGCTTCGAGTCCTGGATCGACAAGCAGATCCGCGAGGCGGAGGCGCGTGGGGAGTTCGATCAACTCCCCGGTGCCGGTAAGCCGCTGCCTGCCGCCAGCGACACCACGTACGACGAACTGTGGTGGATCAAGCAGAAGATGGCCCGCGAGGGGCTGTCCGTGCTGCCGCCGACGCTGGCGCTGCGCAAAGAGGCGGAGGACGAGCTCGCGCGGGCGTTGGACGCCCCTTCGGAGCGGGTGGTGCGCGAGATCATCACGTCGATCAACGTGAAGATCCGTGACGTGATGCTCAAGCCGCCGCCGGGGCCGCCGCTGGGCTTGAAGCCGTACGACGTCGAGGCGGTCGTACGGGACTGGCGTGAGCGCCACGCTTAGTGCCCCGCTGGGGCGGAGCGACACAACGTGTCACCGCACCCCCTGGCGGGGGTCTGGGGCGCAGCCCCCGCCCGGTAGGCGCCCTGCTCAACCGGCGGATGTCACATGCGCAGGAGGCGTTCCGCGAGCTCCCGGTAGTCGCGCAGGGCGAGCCGTAGTTGCTCGGTGTCGGCCTTCTCGTCGCCCGTCGTCTGCCAGGACGTGCGCAGGGTGCGGCGGCGCTGGGTGACGGCGTCCGTGAAGCGCGCCGTGACCTCCTCCAGCACCTGGTCCGCCTCTTCGAGGGACTCCCGCGGCCCGTCGACGAAGCCGGAGACCGCGTGCTGCAGCCGCAGCGTCCACTTGTCGGACTCGTCGTGGGACATCAGCCGGCCGGCGGAGCCGCCGATGGCCCTGTCGGAGCCGATCGTCTTGTCGCGACCGATCGTCTTGTCGGGGCTGCCTGCCTTGTCGGGACCGATCGCGGCCTCACGCTCCGGCTGCTTCGCCGGCGTCGGCAGACCAGCCATGTTGTCGGTCATGCGTATCAACTCCCCTTGGCGTGGCGCCTGTTGAACGCCCATGGAGTGTGCAGGCGTTCGCCGAGGCGGTTCGAGCGGGTGGGGGCGGGCTCGTCGGACGCGCGGTGGCTCCGTGTGTCCTCGCGGCCCGGTGCCACCAGGTCGTCGAAGAGGGCGCGAGCCTCGATCATGGCCTCGCGGAGTTCCTCCGTACCGGTACGGCTCTCGTCGCCGTCGGCGAGGGGCGCGTGCGCGGCCCGGTGGATACGCCGGTAGCCGTGGACGTGGTGTGCGTGGTGCACGGAGAGCGCGGCGAGCTGCTCGTCGTAGCGGTCGCCGTCGGGGAAACCGCGGACGCCGGCCAGTTCGCCGAGCAGCCGGTCCGCCTCGGACACGGCCTCCCGCGGCGAGTCGACGAACCGCTCCTGGGCGGCGGCCCAACGCGCCTCGTACCGCTCGCGCGCCGCGGGCTCCAACGGCTGCCTGCGCAGCGAACCGTGCCGCTTCACACGGTCCGCGAGCTCGCGTTCGGCGGCCTTTTCGTCGCCGTCGTGCTGAGCGACGGCCCGGTCGTACTCGGGCCCGAAGCGCCGTCGCAGATTCCGCCCGCCGCCGCCCGCTCCGCGGGACGTGGCGAGCCAGACGGCCGCGCCGATGATGATCGCCGCGACCACGATCAGAACAATGATCACGCCAGTGGACATGGAATACCTTCCGGTTTCGGCCCGTTGGGGCCGGCTCACTGGCCGGGTTGCCCACAGGACGGCACCCAAACGGCTCCGCCGCCCGCGGGCACCCGGGTAACTCGACTAATTGACTTGCGGCCGACGGACCGTACGTACGGACAATGCCGCCATGGCCCCTACGACGACTACGACGGCGTCCTGGACCGTCGCCCCCGAGCCCTTCGACTCCCCCGCCGCGGCAGCCCTCTGGCGCGCGTACTACACGGAGGTCAGCGACCGCTGGTACCTGCTCCACGAGGGGCACACCACCGACCCGGCCGAGCTGGAGCGCGAGATCGCCGCCGAGACCGGGGCCGAACTCGCCCCGCCCACCGGGGTGTTGCTGCTCGCCCGGTACGACGGCGAGCCGGCCGGCACAGTGGGCGTGCGACGTCTCATGAGCGGGGGAAACGCCGTCACGGGCACGGGCGAGCTCAAGCGGATGTTCGTACGGAAGGAGATGCGCGGCAAGGGCGGCGGTTCCGTGCTGCTCGCGGCAGCCGAGGAGGCGGCCGGCGGGCTCGGCCTCGAGCGGCTCGTGCTCGACACCCGCAACGACCTGGTCGAGGCACGCGCGATGTACGCACGGCACGGGTACGAGGAGATCGAGCGGTACAACGACGAGGAATACGCCGAGCACTGGTTCGCGAAACGGCTGTGCTCCGGTCAAAGTCCGGTTTGAAGCTGCGGGACCAGCCACAACGGACCGTCAGTCGCCGACGAACCCAACCGCTCGACCGCCGGAGGCAGGACGTTCCGCGACCGAGCCGCACATCTCCGCGTTCAGCTCCTTGACGAGCTGGGCCAGGTCGGTGGGCCGGTCCGGCGTCCACCAGTCGCCCAACAGTTCCGCAAGGGATTCCTCGCGGGCCGCGGCGAGTTGGCCGGCGACCTCGCGGCCCTCGGCGGTGAGGACGAGGTCAAGGCCCTCGCGCAGAGCCAGGTGGCGTTCCTCGACCTGGCGGGCCGCCTCCATGATGACGTCCAGCGGGACGGCGCCGCGTTCGGCGAGAACACCCGGCTCGGCCCACCCGTAGCGCCGGATGCGCAGCAGCAGCCAGCTCGCCGCGGGCAGCAGGTCGTAGCCGGCGCGGGCGGTGATCTTCTCGTAGATCGCGCGCCGCCCCTCGCGCGTGCCGAGCACGGACAGCGCCCGGCACACCTCGTCGTACGAGGAGCGCTCCACCGGATTGCTGGCCAGGGTTTCCGTGGCGTCGGGCACCGTCACCGAGCCCCGCAGCTTGTCCTCGCGCAGGAACCAGGCCAGTACGAAGCCGAGAACGGCGACGGGAGCCGCGTACAGGAAGACGTCCGTGATCGCCGAGGCGTACGACTGCACGGCCGACAGGCGCAGTGCGGAAGGGAGTTCGGCGATGCCGCGCGGGTCGCTCTCGAGGGCGTCCGGGGTGATGCCGGGCGGCAGCGGCTGCCCGGAGAGCGCGGCCATCAGCTTGTCGGCGAGACGGCTCGCGAAGATCGTGCCGAAGATGGCGACGCCGAACGCGGCGCCGATGGACCGGAAGAAGGTGGCGCCGGAGGTGGCGACGCCGAGATCCTCGTACGAGACGGCGTTCTGCACGATCAGCACCAGGACCTGCATGACCAGGCCGAGGCCGAGGCCGAACACGAGGAAGTACGCGCTCATTTCGCCGGTGGAGCTGTTCTCGTCGAGCTGGTGGAGCAGCAGCAGGCCGATCGTGGTGACGCCCGTACCCGCGATGGGGAACACCTTCCAGCGGCCGGTCCGGCTGACGATCTGGCCGGAGACCGTCGAGGCGAGCAGCAGACCGGCCACCATCGGCAGCATGTGCACGCCCGACATGGTGGGCGAGACGCCCTGGACGACCTGTAGGAACGTCGGCAGGTACGTCATCGCGCCGAACATCGCGAAGCCCACGATCAGGCTGATCACGGCGGAGAGGGTGAAGGTGCGGATGCGGAAGAGTTTCAGGGGGAGTACGGGCTCGGCGGCCCTCCGTTCGACGGACACGAAGGCCACGGCCAGTACGACGGCGAGTACCGCGAGGCCGATGATCTGCGGCGAGGCCCAGCCCCAGGTGGTGCCGCCGAGCGAGGCGACGAGGACGAGGCAGGCGGCGACGGACGCGATCAGGAACGTACCGAGATAGTCGATCGTGTGCCGCGTGGTCCGGGCGGGGATGCGCAGGACGGTGGCGATGACGGCGAGCGCGACCACGCCGACCGGGAGATTGACGTAGAAGACCCAGCGCCAGCTCAGATGCTCGGTGAACAGACCGCCGAGCAGCGGGCCGAGCACACTGGTCGCGCCGAAGACGGCACCGAACAGGCCCTGGTACTTGCCCCGTTCGCGGGGCGGGACGAGATCGCCGACGATCGCCATCGACAGCACCATCAACCCGCCGCCGCCGAGGCCCTGGAGCGCCCGGAAGCCGATCAACTGGGGCATGTTCTGCGCCATTCCGCAGAGCGCCGAGCCGATGAGAAAGATCACAATCGCCGTCTGGAACAGCCTCTTTCGGCCGTACTGGTCACCGAGCTTGCCCCAGAGCGGAGTGGCGGCCGTGGCCGCGAGCAGATACGCCGTGACCACCCAGGACAGATGGTCCAGTCCGCCGAGTTCGCTGACGATGGTCGGCAGCGCGGTCGACACGATCGTCTGGTCCAGCGCCGCGAGCAGCATGCCCAGCAACAGGGCGCCGATCGAGACAAGGACCCCACCCCGTACGTATTCCTCACCGGGGGCGCCGCGTGTGTGGTCGCGGGGCGGTGGCGGGTGGTCCCCGTCCGCCGCGTCGTGGGCGTTCGTACGGTGCGCTTCCTCGGCCATGCCGACCTCCCGGCCGCGAGGGGCCCTCGGTCCCCGTCGTCCTTGCATTCTGGTCGGTGTGACCGGTTATGGCCCGTTGAATCCAGAGAGGAGTTCGAGATTCTGGTGGTAGCTGGGAGATGGTGTGGAGGAGGTCTGCATAATCGCTGAAGTTCGTTTTGGGAAGGGATCCATACGTGAGTGGCCGGAGTGTGCACGTCTGCCCGGAATGCGGGACACCGCGCGAGCCGGGAGGCGCGCCCTCGTGCGCATGCGCTCAGCGGGCGGCAGACGAACTCCTGGAAACCCGCTACGCGGAGGCCGCCGCGGCGGAGGACTTCGACCCGTTGCGCATCCGGCCCTACGTGGACCTGGAGGCGGTTGAGTTCGAGGTCGACCTCGAGCAGGGCTCGGGCGTGGACTCGGGTGTCTTGCGGGCGGGGTCGGACGACTTGGG
>NZ_JAAKZX010000135.1 GCF_011045025.1 Streptomyces ureilyticus | reverse complement strand
CTCGATCAGCGCCCACAAGTCGTCGTCCACAATCCACGGCCGAGTACTCACGCCATCACGAACGGCCGAAGCCTTACACCGGTCACGGCCAACCAGGACGTTGCAGCAAGATCGTGTTACGAGCTCTAAGCACCTGCTCTATGGCGACGGCTTTTTGTGCACGCCGCGCCAGAACCTGAACGGCCTCACCGCTCTACCGCAAGGCCGCCGTCTAGATCGGGGTCTTCCACCGGCAGGGCAGCACTGTCCGGCAGCACCACTCCGACTACACGGCTGGCGGCGCCAAGCACCCGCGCAAAAAAAGGGGGATCTGCTGCGCCGCCGCACCCGTCTCGTCGAACATGGCATACATCCGGTCTCCGAATAGGCGACCGCATCGCCCCCGAACCTCAGGAGTCGATCAGCCTTCCGGGGCTTCCACCCCGAAGGTCCCACCCCCGTACTTGCGGTATCTCGTCCCATCTGAACAAGTAGTTCATCATCGATTCACCCTTCCCAGCGAACGTGGTGATTCAACCCGCTGGGACGGTGCCGGAGGCTGTGAGCGGTAGTAGAGGAACCGCAGAAGGCGAAAAGCGCGCTCGCAGTTGACGTCGTTGCCAGCCAGCGCTGTCCCCGCGACGATGACGATCCCCGCGATTGCGCGAAGTTCGATCCCCGTCGCGAGGAAGCAGAGTACGGGATGGATGACGGATGCCGCGGCCGGTCCGCCGTCGCCCAGCACGACCTTCCCGCTCGTGCAGCGCTTCGCGGGCTGTCAGTACCGAACACCGCAGGAAAGAGGACCTGTCAACAGCACCACGACTGCCTGTATGAAGGCGCCGAGGAGGAGACGGTCATCGAAGTGCCGGAGCCTCCCTCGATGCGGTTACAGGTCGCCCTGGAGCCGATCGATGAGTAGGGCGGCATAACCAACCTGAAGTTCAAGGACTTGATGCGCCGTCCGCTTCGGACCAGTCAAGGAGTTCCTCTCAGGTATCCGGTTATCCACCAGGTCGAGTCGGGCCCAGTGAGATAGTCGACGCGCAGGGAATGGCATGCCGCTCCGGGACGGCGCAGTTCGGTGATCACATCTGTCAACCGGTCACCTAGACGTTGGTACACCTCGGCAGCAGGAGTCTCCCTGCCAGCGCGGGCACGTTCGACGGTGTGCCAGTTACTCAGGAACTCCAGCGCCATATCGACGACGCCGCGGGCTGCAAACGCGGTCAACTCGTCGGACGGAGCGGTGAAGTGGCCCTTGTGAATGACCATGTTGCGGGTGGCATAGAGCCATTCGAGGACGCTTCGGTAGGTTCCGGCCTGGATTTCGAGCCAGTTCGCCAAGTCCTTGGGAGCAGCGAGTCGGGAGCGCCACAGGGAGAGAGTCTCGGCGGCAAGTCCTTCGCAGCGGGTTGCAAGGTCCGTGGCAGCGTCCTTGGCCGCCTGCAGGCAGGACGAGATGCCTGATTGCGCGGGGAGCAGGACGTCGAGCCAGGCGTCGACAGACTTCAGGTGTTCCTTGCTCCCTTCGGTTGTCACATACGCACCCAATGCTGCCATGTCGGACGTGATCGCCGTCTCGGTAACCTGGAGGTCCATTTCCACGCGCTCCAGCCGCGCACGCGCGGTCGCTGCGAGTTCCACGTGCGTGTTGAGCGCGGCCTGAGCGTTAAGGCTGTCGGACTGGGCGCAGAAGTGCGCCGCGGTCTCATGCTTCTTGAGTTGAACCTTTTCCATCTCCACGGCATGGCGCTGGTGGTCAAGCCGGGCACGGGCAGCAGAACGGAGTACTGCATGAGTCGAGGCAAGGTGTCGGCGGAGTGTCTGCAGGGCGCAGGCTCGAGCCAATCGTTCGACTTTGTTTGCTGCCAGGCCAGTCGTCTCCAAGGCACTCCAGGACAGAGCGGCGCTCGCCATGGGTGCGTCCACATGGCGAGCGAGGTTGGCCGCCCTCATCGCAGCACGCAACGAATCGGGCATGTAGCCAGTGAGCGGGTAGGCCGTACGCCGCCCCGGGCTGCGCACGGTGCCCATTGCGTGCCGGTCAGACGGTGACTCGACCGACCACGTTGGAGCCAGTTGCAGGTCAATGAGTCGATCGCCAGCCGCATAATGATCCAAAGCCTCGCTGAGCTCTCGCCGCGCGATTCGCGCTGCTGTGCCGGGGTCAGCTGCCTCGATCCGAATGCTAACCAGAACAGCGGAGCCTTCAAGGGGGCCGACGAAGCGTACAAACTTGCGGAGCGGAGCTCTCGTGGGCAGTTTGTCTTCCTCCTGCCCGACCCACAGCCCCCACTGCTGGCTGCCAGGCAGGAAGGTCGCAAGGCCGCGAAGCTCCCGTGTTCCGTGCACGGCAAGCGTGACCCGATGCGAACGGTTGGGCGGCCACAATGCGCTCTTGACGGCGTCCGCACTCACCGCGCCGCAGGAGATGAGATTCACCAGATCGGTGTAAAGCGCAGTCGTGTCCCGGCCCTCAAGGGCAACGAGCAACCCGATCTCCGCAGCCATCTGCTCCGCGAGGTACCGGTCGCTGACTGCACCAGTCCACAGCGGCTTCACCCACCCCTTGATTGCCTCGCTAAGCGGAACGAGGAGGCGGTCGAGCTGGATCGCCGCCTGCCGTGCCTGATTCTGCGGCGTGGAATCCCTACGCTGTGAAATCAGGCTTGCAATAGCGACCATTTCCGTCTCCGCCAGCGCAAGATCTGCTCGGCCACCCAGGCGGTAGGCACCTGCCGCCTGCCGGGTCGAGGAGATCGCCGCGTCAACGACGCGACCAAGCAGTTGCCATCTCGGCTGCCCCACGGACCCGTGGCTCTCGAGTGCTGTCTGCGCACGAATCAGTGCGACGAGTGCACTCGGCAGTGTTGCAACGTTCTGGCCAAGGTGGCTGCTGCCATCGAGGGCGGACAGCACACGTTCCAGCAGGCTGCGTTGTCCGGCGTGCATCGCCGCCGAGGTGGAGGCTTGTAGCCATTCAGGGTTCAAGTACCGCACGAGCGAACCGTACGCTTGATCGGCTCTGCCCGCGGCATCACCGCTTCGGGGCAACCCCCTTGCGAGATACGGTACATGGACGATCCGCATGCCGGCTCCTTGCTCGAGCCTCCGGGAACCTCAAACTCGTCGCGCGGATCAGCCGGGTACACAACCGATCAACATGAACCACTGTCAGCGCCGCCGGGTAGCGTGGCCGTGCACAAGGCTGGGCAGAGAGTCGCCGGGCAGGCGGGGCAAGGAGGAACCGGTGGCACCGAGGCCGGGTGGGGAGACGGACAAGTTCGGCAATCGCTACGAGGGCGCTTGGACAATCAGGCACGCCCTGTACGTCCTACTCGGGCAGGGGGACTCGCTCACCCTCGAACCGAGCGGAGTCCTCGGTGAGGGGACTGAGTTTGCCTATCGTCACAATGGCCGCACCGAGGTACATCAGGTCAAACGACAGAACCGCAATGCCAACGGATGGAACGTCGCATCCTTGGAGGCAAAGGGGATTTGGCGGCACCTGCGCACCCACGCCGAGGCGAGCCATGACTTCCACTTCGTCTCCATGGTGCCGGCCCGGCCACTTCAGGAACTCGGCGACCGCGCCCGCCGCTCCGACGACTTTTCCACTTTCATCCGTGATTGGCTGACGGACCAACTCCGTGCCCCCTTCGACGAACTCGCGGCCCCCGGGATATTTGGCGCACCGGAGACAGTATGGCGCATGCTCCGCTCTCTGTGGGTGGAGTGGCCCGATGAGCGCGACGTGGTCGCCATGAATGCAGCTCTCGCTGAAAAGGTTCTGTCCGGGGCTCCCGGCCGACTGGCGGCCCTCGCCCTGGGTGACCTACTCCTCAACTCCCTGGGTACGCGCCTCGACGCGAGAGCCATAATGGCCCGACTCCCGCAGTACGGGCTGTGGCACAACGTCAAACCGGAGAACTCCGCCGCCATGGCACCGGTGAGTGGGATAGCCCAGACCGCCCCCGACCGTGTTATCCCTCGAACCACTCCTGCCCTCTCAGGACTGCCCTCACCTTCCGGCACGTTCACCGGTAGAGACGCCGTAGTAGCAGAGCTACTCTCGGCGTTGGATCCGGGTACCACAGGCGAGGGGCCCTCGGTCCACGTGGTGGCCGGACTGCCTGGTGTCGGAAAGACTGAGCTGATACGACAGGTTGCCCATCGCGCCCAGGACCAGGACGGATGGTTCTGCGGTGCCCTTGCAGTCGAACTCTACGGGTACGACCCTGCCCGCCGGCAGAGCCCCGACGAGGCGCTCGCTTCGATGCTCCGGGGGCTGGGCATCGACCACGAACACCTCCCTGTAGATCTAGAGGACCGCGCGCGACTGTACCGATCGACGCTGCGCAGCCGAGCCGACCAGGGCCAGCGCACCCTGATCGTCCTCGACGACGCCATGGACAGTGAGCAGGTCCACCCCCTCCTCCCGGGCGACGCGCGAGTCCCCGTACTCATCACCTCACGACACACACTGTCCGAACTGGACGCCCGCCTGTACGACCTGGCCGTGCTCGATCCTGCGGACTCCGTTGACCTGCTCCGTCTTGTCCTGCGAGCGACCCGGGGCAAGGGAGATACACGGGTCGAGGATGCTTTCGACACTGCTGAGGCCATCGCCCGGCACTGCGGACACCTGCCACTTGCGTTGCGGATCGTCGCCGCCCTCCTGGCGGACCAGCCCGACCGGCCACTGTCCTCGATGGCCCAGGCTCTGGACGACGAGCATCGCCGCCTGCGTCGGTTGAGCCGGGGGAATCTCGCGGTACGAGCCGCGTTCGAGCTGTCCTACCGGCACCTGCCGCCGGACCAGGCGCGGCTCTTCCGACTCTTCGCTCTCAACCCTGGCCCCGATGTCTCGACCGAGTCCGTGGCCCACCTATGCGACATCGATCCCGACACGGCCGAAGAACTCTTGGGAGCCCTGGGGCGCGGTCACCTGGTCCAGAGCTCGGCTACCTACGGCCGGTGGCACATGCACGACTTGATCAGGCTCTACGCGGACGAGACCGGGCGGACGGAGCGCGCTAGCACCGATCGCTCCGCTGCCCTGGACCGGCTGGTCCGCCACTACGCAGACCGGCTTGCTGAGGCGCACGACCACCTTGTCCCGGGTCAGTCCCCGGCGCCCCGTTTCGCAGATCGGGGCGCAGCACTCTCCTGGCTGGACGAAGAACGCGCGAACCTCGTCGCGACCATAACCGCAACGTCTCCCACAGATAACCCATACGTCATCATGGAGATGGCTGGACGCATCGGCGACTACCTCAAACTGCGCCGCGGCTACGCCGAGTTGACGGAGATATACGACAGCGCACTCAGGTGCTGCGCCGGAAGCGCCCCTGCCGCCTTTCGAGCCGCCTTCCTTGACGCACAGGCATGCGCCCTCAGAGGTCTGACCCGGTTCCCGGAAGCGGTTGCCGCACACGAGGAAGCCCTACGGATCCATCGCGCGGAGCGGTCCCTCTTGGGTGAAGCCGAGGTTTTGACCAACCTCGGTCACACGCTGCATGAAATGCGCGACATCGATCGCGCCGTGCTCGTGCTGCGAAAAGCCGTCGTCCTGCAGGGCAAGGCAGGGAACCTGCGAGGCGAAGGCGCTGCGCTCACCAACCTCGGACGCGCGCTGGACGAGTCGGGCCGCTACGAGGAAGCGGTGGGCGTGTACCAGCGGGACATTGAAATTTGCCGCCGCATCGACGACTGGCACGGTGAGGCGGTCACCCAGAACAATCTCGGCCTGGCCCTCAGGGAATTGGGGCGGGCCAGCGAGGCTGCGGTTGCCCACACAGCTGCACGGGACGCCTTCCACAGGGCCGGTGATCACCACGGTGTCGCCATGGCCCTCACAAATCTGAGCAGTGCGCTACGCGCAGGCGGACTCGGTGACGGATCAGACCTCCTTGAGGAGGCTGCCGCCCTCTGCCACGACCTCGGAGACAAGCAGGGCGAGGGCGTCGCGCTGACGAATCTCGCCACCAACCGACTCAATGCGAAGGCACCAGCCGAGGCCGTCCGGATACTGATGAGCGCGTATGACCTGCTCAAGGAAGCCGGGGCTACCCACGCGCTGGCCAAGGCGCTGATGAACCTGGGCAAGGCATGGGGGGTACTGGGGCGACAGGACCGGGCCATCGAAGCGGTCCGGGAGGCGATCACGCTCTACCGGACGGCTCGGGACCGTCACGGGGAGGGGAGAGCCCTCTTCCTGCTCTCGTCAGCCTTGTGGGCGACGGATCCAGAAGAAGCCATCTCAGTTGGTACAGCTGCGGTCACGGCGCTCGGCGAGACGGACGACGAGACGCTGACCGGACAGGCAACAGCTCTCCTGGCCACGATGCGGGAATCCATCGACGGCGGCGAAATACAGGCGAGTTTCTAAAGCCATTACGTCCTTGCGGCGGTGGCGCCCCACAGAGCTGCCGCCCGCCCTTCTATCTGTCCGGGAGTGCTTGTGGCAGAGGGGCCTCGATGCTGCGCGATCCACGCCATCCGAGGCCCGCAAGGAGGCGACGCGGTGCGTGGGCGACCTGTCACGCCCGTGCAGCCAACCAACTGCCCGACCGCGCGGCTGGATAGTCGGTTACTCCACGCTGCGGGACTGGGCCAGGGATCGCGTTGTCCAGCCTCGCCGCACTCCGCCCTCCGACTCCGCCGAGCACGCCCAAAGTCACCGGGCGACTCACCCGCCGCCCGATCGTGCAGCAGACCCGCCCCTTCGTGTGACCTTGTTCGGTCTCTTCGCGTGATCTTCTCCGGCGTCCGGACGTCAGGCAGCGGGAAGCGCGGCGGCAGCAGCAGCGATCTTGGCGGCGACGGCGTCGAGCGACGACTCCTTCGTGCTCAGCCCGGAGTGCGACGCGAGCATGGGGCTGACGTCATAGAGCTCGTCGAAGGTCACCCCGTGCGTCACGGGCACGACGCGGTTGGTGCCGAGCAGGACGGCGAGCTCCTTCTCGGCGATCCCCTCGTTCTTAATGCTCTCGAGCAGGGCTGGCGTGACCAGCACGATGCCGATCCGGGAGTTACGAAGCCCCTTGTCGATCTCCCGCATCTGCAGCGAGCCCAGCGGGATGTCTTCCTCGCTGAACCACACCGTCGCACCGCTCGTCTTCAGGTGACCGTACAGCTCCTTCGCGCTGCCCTCGCGGTCGTTCCAGGCGTGGCAGAGGAAGAGGTCTCGCTTGTCCGGGTGTACCTGTGCCTGTACCGCAGCCTTGTCGGCGTAGGGCTCGACCGCCCGCCACTCGGTCGGGGTGTACGACACCGTCCTGCCGGACCTGGTGCGCCGCGAGGTGCCGCCGCCATACGACCCGCCGGACGACCGACCGCCACCGCCGCCACCGCCGTAGGAGGGTCCGGACGAATACGACGGGGTGTGCGACCTCCGTCCCCAGCTGCTGCACGCTGGGCAGTTCGCGGCCCCACTCGCGGTGCGGTGGCCTCGGGAGGGTGCTGTGCATTGGGCCATGCGCCCATGGTAAAGCGAACCTCCGACACAGTGTCGTGGTTTGTTGAACGGCCGGCAGCAGCACGTTCAGGGCCGTCGCGTGCGTGGTTCGTCGGTGCTGAGCGACAACTGCCGCAGGCACTTCCCGGGGCAGGGTGCGAGCTTCACGCCGTTCGTGTTCCGGCAGGATCTACTGATGCTCCACGGGTCCGCCTGCGACGAGTGCACCGCCAGTTTCGAAACCAAGGGCGTGACCGTCAAGGACCTCTAGCGCTACGAGACGGCCTTGCCGCCTGACGCCTTTCCGTGGCGGAACTCGACCACGTCCCCGTCCTGCATGTCGGCGTCCTTGCCCTCCATCCGCGCCTCCCACTTCGCGCGGGCCTTGCCCACCGAGCCGGTCTCCACCAGGTCGTCGGCGCCCCCGTGGATGGAGAAAAGCGACCGACAACGGAGTGCGGGCGACATCACCAGCCGTTCTTCATCGTCCCGAAGGGCAGCCACCGCAGGATGGAGAGAACCCGGTCGCGTGGGAACCGGGATCGCTCAGAGCATCGGACCAACCAAGCACAGCAGGTCACGGGCCCCGCTGGTCTCTTCCGGAACATCTGATCTGCACGATCCGGCGGCCCCGTATTGAGCGTCACCAGCCCTCGGCGTCACATCATCACTCGCAGCTTTGACGCCACCTGACCTGCCCCATACACACCTGACACCCCATCAGAACGAGCGTCAAATGAGCGTCACGAGCGTCATTTCAGCGTCAAGATATCGCCCGTAACGCCCACACCGCACATAATGCGCACTCACAACACCCCAGGTCAGGAGCTCTTAGCGGCCGGTTCGAGGATGGCGACACACTCCACATGATGCGTCATCGCGAAACATGTGGACACGAAAGCGTGTGGAAATACGTGCAGCTCAACAGCGCGCGACACGCAAATCCGGCATACGGGTCACGTCGTTACGGGCATAGTGTGCGCTACGTGCGCCATCATGACGCACGCCGCGTGCGCAACCGAGCGCTTCAGACCGAACGAGAACTGCAGCCCTCACCTCCGCGAAGGAGCAGCACTGCACGCCACGGAAGGGGCTATTTCGCGGCCCGGGCCGGGCGCTTCCAGGCCGCGCTCACCGAAAAACGCCAAGGCCACCTCGGAACGCTGTCGCCCCAGCTCGCGTGGCTGCGAACGTACGGATCCGCGCAGCCGAGGTGTCACGCCGGTCACCGGCGGCCGGTGAACCGCTCCACTCCGACGACGCCGAGCGCGGTGAGACCGATCTGGATGGCGAGTTCGATCCAGGCGATGCCCTTGGTGTCGGCGACGTTGAAGGCGCCGGCGATGGCCGTGCCGGCCAGGGCCGCGACGATGCCGACCAGGATCGTCCACCAGATGCCGATGCGCTGGCGGCCGGGGATGACCAGGCGGCCCGGGACTCCGATCACGACGCCGATCACGATCGCGGTGAAGATGCCCGAGATCTTCATGCCCGTCAGCCTCTCCTTGACCCGACGGTTCGACACAGCTGTCGAGTTACGGGTTCCCCCGCAGCGGCGGTGCAGTAGCTTCCGTGCCAGTCGGGCGGGGCACGGAGAGGATCGCCAGGCTCTCCTCCAACTCGTCGAGTGCTCTGCGCGCCGTCGTGATGCGCTCCCGTAGCTCCTGTTCCGACAGCGGCCTGGGCGCGGACGGCGGGCCTGGGTCCGTCTGCTCCTGGTCGTCGGCCTGCTCCATGGCCCGCGCCTCCTCAAGGGAGGTGATGACGACACTGATGAGGACGTTGACCAGAACGAAGGAGGCGATGAGGACGTAGCTGGCGTAGTAGAGGATGCTCCAGCGAGAGATCTCCAGGCCCGCGCGGACGGCGTCACCGAGGCCGTCGAGCGTCATGAGCAGGAACAGGGTCAGGACGGCGCGGCCGATCGAGCCGAAGTGTTCGGGGTCGGCGCGGGCGAAGAAGACCCAGCCCACCATCGCGTAGACGTACAGCAGGAGTCCGCCCACGAGCAGGAAGCTGACCGTGCCGGGCAGGCTGCGGCCCACCGCGACGAGCACGATGCGCAGTTGGGGCAGGAAGCGGGCGACGCGCAAGACGCGGGCGAGGCGGAGAAGTCGCAGCACGGTGGTGTTCTCCCGGACGACGGGGAGGAACGCGCAGGCCACCACGAACGTGGCACTTCCTCAGGGTCTCGACCGAGCCGGATGGAATCGGCGAGCAGGGAGTTGACTCGGCGCGCTGTGGGCTCAGTGGCGGAGGATGGCGCTGGCCGCCGACCGGCGGACCACGGCCCCGCAGAGGCGTGCGGCTGGCATGGCTTTCTCGATGTCCTGCGACAGCAGTTGTCGACGACCACGGCAGACACCTGCGGCTCGAGGAAAGTCGATGCCGACGAGTTCGGGAGACGGTTGTTATGCCCTGTAGCCAGCGCTTTGCTCACGCCGACGAAGAGCGCGGACGACTCACACATGCCTCCGCTGTTCCGCTGTTCGCTGCTTGCCCGAACTGGCAGCCGAGGTGCCCCACGAACAGCGCGGGACGCTGCTCTTCAACGTCGACAGAGCCAGGCGCGTCCGATGAAGATCTTGAGCCAGCCGCGACGACTCGTTGGGCGGCGATGGCGGCACCCCCTTGCCGAGCCGCCCTCGCATTCCGGCTCACACCCGCTTTGGGTACGCAAGTTCATCTCCGGCAAGAGCAAGCAGAACGCCGTGAAGTCGATGGTCGTCACGGACGGTGAAGGTCGCGTGCTGTGGTGCAGCCCAGCACGGCCCGCAAGCTGCGCGGACCTCACTCACGCCCGCCAGTCAGGGCTGGCCGGGCTCTTGGCCGGCGGGCCCGCGGGGAGTCACGATCAAGGTGTCGGCCGAAGGCTGTGAAGCCGGATGAAAAGCGGGTGACTGGCCGTCCACCGCGCCGTCATCCGGAGACGAAGCCGCAGAGCTCGCGTCGGGTTGCCCGCGCTTGATGGCCGCGTCCACCGCCGCACCGATGCGGCGCAGTGCCGCCAGCTCCTGAGGACCGAGATCATCGATCAGGTACTCGCGGACTGCGGCGACGTGTCCCGGCGCCGCCGCCACCACTACGTCGTAACCGGCCTCGGTCAGCGTCGCGGTGGTGCGCCTTCCGGAACCGGGGATCCGCTTCCGTGCGAGCAGTTCGCGCTTCTCGAGCCGACCGACGACATGGGACAGCCTCGACAGTGACGCAGCCGTTCGCGCGGCCAGGGCGCTCATCTGCATGGTGCGGTCCGGCTGCTCGGAGAGGACCGAGAGCACCATGTACTCGAAGAAGGTCAGCTGAGCCTCGCGCTGCATGCGCGCATCCAGCGCGGCCGGCAGGCTGATCATGATCGCGGAGTTGGCCAGCCACGCCGCCAGCTCGTCGCCGTTCAGCCATCGCGTCTCGGCAACCGGACCGGTGGACGCCCCCGAGCCGGAGCCTTCGTCGGCACGAGCCGTCGCCTCGGATGTCGGCCCGTTCCGTGGACGCCGACGGCGCCGGCCGTTCGTGTCATCTGCCGTGCTCGCCATGAGGACATCCTAGACCCACTTATTGACGCGTCAAGTTCGAAGGAGTAGAACTTGACGCGTCAAGTTCGCTCTGCGGCGCTGAGGCCCGCCCCACACGGAATGGACAACAGATGCAGTCCACGTCGCTCGGCAGGCTCGATGTCCCGCGCATCGGCCTGGGTGTCATGGGGATGTCGGCGTACTACACCGGCGCCGGCCGGGACGGAGCCGAGTCGATCCGCACCATTCGTCGCGCCGTCGACCTCGGTGTCACCCATCTGGACACCGCCGAGGTGTACGGCCCCTACGTCAACGAGGAACTGCTGGGTCGCGCGATCAAGGGCCGCCGGGACGAAGTCGTCCTCGCCACCAAGTTCGGCCTCGTCTCCCACACCGGCCGGCCGGGCCCGGACAGCACCCCCGCCAACATTCACACGGCTGTCGACGGCTCACTGCGGCGGCTCGGAACCGACCGCATCGACCTCTACTACCAGCACCGGGTCGACCCCAACACTCCCATCGAGGAGACGGTGGGGGCGCTGAGGGACCTGGTGGAGGCGGGCAAGGTCCTCCACATCGGACTGTCGGAGGCGGCAGCGGCGACCATCCGCCGGGCCCATGCGGTCCATCCCGTGGCCGCCGTCCAGAGCGAGTACTCGCTGTGGACGCGGGACCCGGAGGCCGAGGTACTGCCCACGCTGCGTGAGCTCGGCATCGGACTGGTTCCCTATGCACCGCTGGGACACGGCTTTCTCACCGGTGACATCCGCACCCTGGACGGCCTGGACGCCGCCGACTGGCGTCGCTCCAATCCCCGGTTCACCGGCGACAACCTCACGCGCAACCTGCGCATCGTCGACCAGGTGCGCGAGGTCGCCGACGAGGTCGGGGCCACGCCCGCGCAGGTCGCTCTGGCCTGGCTACTCGCGCAAGGAGACGGCATCGCGCCCATTCCGGGGACGAAACGCATCGACCGCCTCAAGGAGAACAGCGCCGCCGACGGCATCCGACTCACCCCGGGCCAGATCGCCCGCCTGAACAACCTCACACCGGCGTCCGGCGAACGCCATGCCGAGCCCGACATGGCCGCCGTCAACCAGTGAGAGAAGCGCCAACGCGCCGATTCACCCCGCGCACCACACCACGTCTTGCTGCAGCGAAAGAAACGGAACACCACATCATGTCAAGCAATCTCATTCGGGTCGGCATCATCGGCGCGGACACGAAGGCGAGCTGGGCGGGCGCATCGCACATACCCGCGCTGGCGGCACAGCCCGACTTCCACCTGGCCGGTGTGGCGACGCGGCACGAGGAGAGCGCGCGCGGCGCTGCCGAGGCGTTCGGCGCGGAGCGTTGGTTCGCGGATCCCTACGCGCTCATCGGTGACCCTTCGATCGACCTCGTCACCGTCGCGGTGAAGGTCCCGGCTCACCGCGAGCTCGTCCTGGCGGCCCTCGCGGCGAACAAGGCCGTGTACGCGGAGTCGCCGCTGGGCGCGACCGTGGCGCAGACGGAAGAGATGGCTGAGGCGGCCGGCTCACTGCACACCGCGATCGGCCTGCAGGGCCGGCTCAACCCCTCGGTACGCCGCGCGGCGGAGATCATCGCTGAGGGCCGGCTCGGGCGGCTGCTCTCGGCGCGAGTCGCCGCGACGAGCTTCGGCAACGGCCCGGAGTCGGTGAGCGCGTACGAGTACTTCGACAAGGCAGCGTCCGGAGCCGGTTTCCTCACCATCGCCGCGGGCCACGTTCTGGATGTGGTCGAAGCTGTTCTCGGCGACATCACCGAGATCGACGCCCGCACCGAACTCCTGTGGCCTCAGGTGAAGTTGGTCGACACCGGCGCGATGTCCGCCCGCGAGGTCCCGGATCACCTCGACGCCATCGCCAAGACCTCCTCGGGGGCGCCGGTCGGGGTGCAGATCCTGGCGGGCGTGCCCGCCCCCGACGCCCACTTCAGTCTGGAGGTACGCGGATCGGAGGGCTGGCTGAAGCTGACGGGCGACCACCCCGCGGGCGTTCAGGTCGGCGACCTCACCCTCTCGTCGAGCGTCGACTACACCGCGCCCGACCGCCCGGTCGCCACCGGCGCGGGACCCACCGCCGCCGACATCTGGACGGGCGCTTCCATCAACGTCGGCGAGGTCTACGCCAGCCTGGCCCGCGACATCACGAACGGCACCCACCACACCCCGGGATTCCAGCACGCCGCCCACAACAGCCGTCTCATCGCCCGAGTCGAACAAGCCGCCCGGACCGGCGTCCGGCAGTGACGCCACCGCACCTCGCGGCACCGTGCCTACTGCCGTGACGGATACGGCGACCGATCCGCGAGTACGGGCGGCCGACATAGGTTCGGACTCGCTGAAGGGTTCCTGAGGCCCGCCCCCCCGATCAGGGAGTCGTTGATGATGTCAGTCCCTCGTCACCATGGCCCTCGCGGCGCTTCGCGGCAGGCTCACGGCGTATGACCACCTCCGCGCGCGCCGCTGTTCTCGAAGCGCAGGACGGGCCCTTCGAATTCCGCGACATCGAGATCGAGGACCCGCGGTCCGACGAGGTACTCGTTCGCATGGTCGCGACCGGAATATGCGCGACCGACGCTCATGTGCGGGCACAGCGCATGGCGACGCCGCTGCCGGTGGTGCTGGGGCACGAGGGAGGAGGAGTCGTCGAACGCGTGGGTGCCGCTGTCACCACCGTCGAGCCCGGTGACCACGTCGTCCTCTCCTACCACTCGTGCGGCCGCTGCAAGCCGTGCATGTCCTCGCACGCGGCCTACTGCGACAACGTCTGGGCGGCCAACTTCGCAGGTGCCCGCCTGGACGGCTCGAACGGTCTCCACGTCGCCCACGGTGCTGAGCCGCACGGTCACTTCTTCGGCCAGTCCTCGTTCGCCACCCACGCCCTGACGCACCAACGGAACACGATCAAGGTCCCCCGCGATCTGCCCCTCGACGTCATGGCTCCGCTGGGGTGCGGGCTGCAGACGGGCGCGGGGGCCGTACTCAAGGCCCTCGCCGTGCCGGCGGGAGCGTCCTTCGCGGTCTTCGGCGTGGGAGCGGTGGGCCTGGCGGCGGTCATGGCGGCACATGTCGCGGGTGCCACCACCATCGTCGCCGTCGACGTCGACGCCGGCCGCCTCGATCTGGCCCGTGATCTCGGAGCGACGCACCTCGTCGACCCCGGCCGGGTCGAGGATCTGACCGGCGCGCTCCGCGCCGTCGACGAACGCGGTCTGGAATACGTCCTCGACACGAGCGGCCGCGCGGAGAACCTCGACGTCGGGGTCGGCGCCCTGGCACCGATGGGCCGATTCGGCTTCGTGGCGTTCCACGAAGGAGCGGGCGCCGTGCTCGACGCCGGCCGGCTCACGCTCGGCCAGTCGCTTCAGGGCATCATCCAGGGCGACGCCGTCTCGTCGCTCCTGATCAACGACCTTGCCCAGCTCTATCGAGCGGGCCGGTTCCCCATCGACCGACTGCTGTCCTTCTACGACTTCGCCGATATCAACACCGCGTTCGAGGATGCGGGCTCAGGCCGCGTCACCAAGGCGGTCCTTCGATTCACGTCACCGGGATAGACCACCCGTTCGACAGCTTCCCAAGAACACAGAAAGGCGTCCCGCCGATGTGCCAGAGCAGTCAGATACCCATCAGCGTCGAAGAAACCCCGAGCTTCTACGGGATCGACCACTATGGATTCCCCCGCGCGGGGGCGGACGACCCGTTGGACCCCGCGGGCTATTACCCCCCGTATTTCCAGAGCGAGCACTTCCAGAAGTACGGCTACCACGTGGAAGAACTGCGCGGCGGCTTCTACTGGGTCACCAGTGCCGGCTACGACGCCGCATTCGTGGTGACCGAGGAGGGCGTGGTCGCGATCGACGCACCCCCGACGCTGGGCGAGAACATGCTGGCGGCGATCGAGGACGTCACCGACCGACCGGTGACCCACGTCATCTACAGCCACTGGCACGCCGATCACATCGGCGCGGCCTCCGTGTTCGGTCCCGACGTCGAGATCGTCGCCCACCGCATCACCAAGGAACTCCTGGAGCGCTTCCCCGACCCGAAGCGCCCCCTGCCGACGAGGACGTTCGACGACGAACTCGTCCTCGAAGTGGGCGGCGTGAGCCTGCAGCTCTCCTACAGGGGAGAGAACCACTGCCCCGGCAACATCTTCATCTACGCACCGCGGCAGAAGGTGCTCACGGCCGTCGACATCGTCAGTCCGGGAAGCGTCACGTTCATGCACTGCGACGCCTCGCAGAACATCTCCGGCTGGTACGAAGCTCAGTCCCAGATCCTCGAATACGACTTCGACTACTTCGTCGGCGGGCACCACATGCATTACGGCACCTACGAGCAGGTGAAGCTGTGCGTGGAGTACTTCACCGACGTGCTCGAGGGGGCGACTGCGGCGGTCGAGCGGTTCAGCCGCTCGGATGCGCTCGCCGACATCGTGACCGGCACCGGCTGGGACAGGATCTTCGTCGGTACCGAGAACTGGATCAGCTCCATGGCGAACTACACCACCCGCCACGTCCTCGAGAAGGAGACGAGCGACGGCCGGCTCTGGTGGGAACGGCTGGCAGGAGCCACCACCCAGACCAAGTACCACGCGTACACCGTGCTGGAATCCATCCGCCTCGAACGGCCCCGGCCCGACTACCGCCTGCGGGGCGAGAATCCTCCGGTCTTCCTGACCTGACACCGTTCTGAACGGTGCGAGCAAACCCTTGTATACAAGAAGGATCATCATGAAAGCCGTCGTCATCACCTCGTTCGGCGAACCCTCCGTGTTGCGGGTTGCGGAGGCTCCGCGACCGGTGCCGGGTCCGGGTCAGGTACTGGTGCGGGTTCACGCCGCGGGGGTGAACCCGGCGGAGATCCAGGCACGCGCTGGAGTGTTCCGCCTGCGTGCTCCCGCCATCATCGGATTCGAGTTCGCCGGCGTCGTCGAGGCGGTCGGCCCGGGCGTCGACGAGGGCGTGGTCGGCGACCGCGTCGCCGGGTGGCCGGACTCCGCCACCCAGGGCTCGTACGCCGAGTACACGGTCAGCAGCAGCTTCGCGACGATCCCCGACGGCGTTTCCTTCGAGGAGGCCGCGGCTACTGTCATCGGCGCCGACAACGCGGCGAGGGCTCTCGGGCTTCTGAACATTCGCCCGGGTGAAACGCTCGTGGTCACCGGCGCGAGCGGTGCTCTGGGCGGCGCCGCCGTGCAGTTCGCGCGACAGCGCGGTGTGACGGTGATCGGCCTCGCCGGGACTGACAACGCCGACTTCGTCAGGAGTCTCGGAGCAACCCCTGTCGCCCACGGCCCGGGCCTGGTCGATCGCATCCGTGCCGCCGCTCCGGGCGGGGTCGACGCCGCGCTCGACACCGCCGGCAAGGGGCTCCTTCCCGCCCTCGTCGATCTTCTCGGCGGCCCCGACCGGATCGTGACGCTCGCCGACCGCGATGCCGCACTACACGGCGTCGCATTCAGCCCCGGGGGCAGCGGGAACCGCGACCGCGGCCCTGTCCAGGAAGCCCTGAATCTGATCGCCGCCGGCGCATGGACCGCACGCATCGGCCGGAGCTTCCCACTCGACGAGGCCGCGGACGCTCATCGCCTCGTCGCCACGGGCCACACCCACGGAAAAGTCATCCTCCTTCCCTGACTCGGCCGACCGGCCATTCAACCACGACAACAAACAACTGGAGAATCCGAAATGCCTGCAGTCCTCGTCCATGGTGTACCTGATACCCACCGGCTTTGGGACACCGTCCGTTCCCATCTTCAACGCGAAGATATTGTGACGATCGATCTCCCCGGGTTTGGCGTACCCCTACCAGCGGGATTCACGTCGACGAAAGAAGAGTATCTCGATTGGCTTATCGAGAAGATCGAAGAAATCGGCGAACCCGTCGACCTGGTCGGTCATGATTGGGGGTCTCTGCTCACGGGCCGTCTCGCGTCTGTCCGGCCAGATCTGGTGCGGACATGGACAGGCATCAGCGGACCGATCGATCCGGAGTATCCGTGGCACTATCTTGCCAAGATCTGGCAAACGCCGGGCGAGGGCGAGCAATGGATGGCAGACCTCGACCTCGAGGAGTTCGCAGCAAGTCTCAACGAGGCACAGATGCCGCGCGACGCGGCAGACGAAGCGGTCCGGCATATCGATGCCACTATGAGGGCAAGCATTCTCGCCCTTTACCGTTCGGCGATCGAGGTCGGGGCGGAGTGGAAGCCAGGTTTGAGCAAGGTGACCGCACCAGCGCTAGTGATCTGGGGCCTGGACGATCCGTTCCTTCCTCACCGCTTCGCCGACGAGCTCGGTAATGCCACACGCGCACGTGCCGTCTTCAAGCTGCGCAGCTCGCACTGGCCGATGATAGAGCGTGCGGCCGATGTCGCGCGCGAACTCGAGGCCCACTGGGCTCACGTGTAGAACCTGCGCTTGGGTCACTCGGGCTCACCATGGCGAACGGCAATAATTGCTCGCTCGCCATGGTGAGCCCGAGTGCCCACGCATTTGTCCGGAAACGAATCATGGTGACGCAGCCCGGAGAGCGTTGCCGGGGCTGCACACGGCAGGAGCATCCTAATGACGAATTCAGCACATACCCGGATCGGCGTCGGCCTTGTCGGGGCCAGTGCCGATCGGGGTTGGGGCGGAATTGCTCACGTCCCGGCGCTGCAGGCGCTCGACGCGTTCCAGATCCGCGCCGTCAGTACGACTCGTATGGAGAGCGCGAACGCGACCGCTCGTCGGCTGGGCGCCGATCTCGCCTTCGACACACATGAGGCTCTGGTCGTGCGACCGGAGGTCGACCTGGTGGTGGTCGCGGTCAAGGTGCCGGAGCACCAGCAGATCGTTTCCGACGCGCTGGCCGCGGGCAAGATGGTTTATTGCGAATGGCCGCTCGCAAGAAACCTGTCGGAGGCCGAAGCGCTGGAGGGGTTTGCCCGCGAGCGGCGGCTGCGGACGGTTGTCGGGTTGCAGGGCGGCCTGCACCCGCCGGTCCTCTTCCTTCGCGACCTCATCGCGCAAGGCGTGATTGGCAAGCCGCTCAGCACGAGCATCCGAGCGCATCTGGCCGACGACATGTGGGTCGGCCGATATGACCCGCCGGTCGAGTACATGGCTCACGCGAAGAATGGCGCCACGCTTCTGAGCATCATGCTCGGCCACGGGCTCGAACCGCTTGCGCGCGCGCTCGGCACGTTCGAGAGTCTGTCCGCCGTCGTCGCCAATCAGCGCGGTGACGGCGTCCGCCTCTCCGATGGCGCGTCGCTGCCGAAGGACGCGCCGGATGAGATCGTCGTCGCCGGCGTTCTCGAAGGCGGGATCGTCACTTCGCTGCACTACAGCGCCGGGCAGTCTGCCGGCTCGGCGATGGTATGGGAGATCCAGGGCACCGAGGGCAGTGTGCGTGTGGAGTCGGCGTCGGGCTACATCCATTTCACCGATTTCACTATCACGCTGCGCCGCGGCAGCGAGCCTGTCCAAGTGCTAGAGGTCCCCCCCGCCTATGCGGCTCCCGACCTGCAACTCGACGCACCCGCAGCGGGGGTCGCCCGCCTCTACGCCCAGTTCGCCGCCGACCTCCGCGACGGAACCGCCGATGCGCCGGATTTCACGGTCGCACTCGATCGCCACCGGGTACTCGAGGCGATCACACGGGCCGCTGAAACAGGTCATCGGCAGCATCTGTCCCGCCCGACCGAATGAACGCCCATCTTTGAACCCGGGAGAGGCACTGCCGCAGGACCCGAGGAGATGGCGATCCGCGAGCCAACCCTGACTTGATCACACAGAGCTGACCCGCACCGTGTCGAAGAACTCTGCCAAGACGCGCGCCTCGAGGCGCTGTCCGCCATCTCGCCGGCGGCGTCCCGGCCGCGCTCGTCGAGTTGCGCGAGCTCGGCCGCACTACCTGACTCACTACATCACCCGGTCGCTCCTCGAAGCCGGCGGATGCAGACCGCAACTACACCCTGACCGCGAAGAGCCCTCCATGGACACGGACACGATTCCGTGGCAGCTGCGCACCATGCTCGACCCGTTCGTGACGCTGAGCGTTGCCGCGAGCCTCACCGAACGGGTGCTGCTGGGCACATCCACCCTCGTCGCACCCTGGTACTCCCCCTTGCTGCTCGCCCGGTCGCTGACCGGTGTCGACGTGGTGAGCGGGGGCCGTCTCATCACCGGCCTCGGAACCGGCTGGTCGTCCGAGGAGTACCAGGGAGTGGGCGTTCCCTGGCAGGAGCGGGGCGCGCCCCGGGGCCCCCGATCTACCCGTCCGGCTTCGCCCCGGCCTCCCGACGCCGGGCGGCCCGCCGCGCGGACGGCGTACTTCCCGTCGCGGTGCCTGTCCGGGGTTCCGCATTCGACCCCGCCACCGTGATCAACCAGCCGCTGCGGGAGATCCGTGCCGGAGATCATGGAACTGTCCCGCTGAAAGCCGAGCCACAAGACGGCGCGGTCCGCCCCGGGGGCCGCGTCATCGCGTCGGTCGCTCGCGCGCGGTCGAGGTGGCGGCATAGAGCCAACGGCGCAGGACGAGGGTCACAGCCGGCATCATCAGATACGTCATCAACGTACTGAACAGCAGCGCGAGCATCAGCACCCGCGCCACAAGCGGCCAAGCACGGAGCGCCGGCCCCAGAAGACCGTTGCCGATCAGGGAGATCGGGAGTACGGCCGCGAAGGCGGCGAGCGCCATCTTCCACCGAGGCGGCGCCGTCGTGGGCGTGTCGTGCGCAGTGGTGAACAGGGTCTCCATTCCGGAGAGTTCGCGACGCGCCACCTCGCTCTGATGATGGCCCTCGCAGTGGTCGAACAGTGCGGCCCGCTCAGGTGACATCGTCCAGTGCCGCGCGGACTCCTGGTCGCGGAACCGGTGGATCAGAACCCATGGCCCGGCGGCCGTGGCAGGCCGGAACAACCCGTCCCCCAGGTGTCCGGGAAACGCTGAGGCGGTGTCGGTCACCCGCCCGAACCACTCCCGGAAGTCCTGCTCGTAGCCGGGTTCCACAGCGCGCGCGGTCAGCAGGGTGACGTCGGCCGGGCCGACGTCGTCCGTCTCGGTCATCGATTCTCACTCCGCCGTCGAGAGCTGTCAGAGCTGCGGTGCCACATGCACGAGGTGCTTGGTCTCCTGGAATTCCTCGATCCCGCGGATGCCGTTCAGGCGGCCCACTCCCGACTGCTTGAAGCCGCCCTCCTCGAACTGGTCGTGGACTATGGCCCAGGTGTTGGTCCAGACGGTCCCGGCCCGCAGTTCGCGGCCGACGCGCAGGGGGCGGTCGACATCACGGCTCCAGATGCTCGCGGCCAGGCCGAACTCGGTGGCGTTGGCACGCGCCACGGCGTCGGCCTCGGAGTCGAACACCTCGAAGGTGGCGACCGGCCCGAACACTTCGCGCTGCACGATCGGCGAGGACACGTCGGCGACCTCGATCAGGGACGGGCCGAGGAGCGCCCGATCCCGCTTGCCCCGCACCAGGACGGTGGCGTAGTCGGCCGCGGCGGCCACGGTCTGTTCGACCCGTTGGGCGTTTCCTTCGTCGATCATGGCGCCCATCTCGCTGGCGGGGTCGTCGCCGGGCCCGACCCGGACCGCTTCGAGGGCGGCGACGAGCCGCCGCCGGAGTTCGTCGGCCACGCCGCGCTGGACCAGTATCCGGCTGCCCGTCATGCAGAACTGGCCCGCGAACATGGTGACGGCCTTGGTGAGCACGGGCACGACGGCGTCCAGGTCGGCGTCGTCGAAGACGAGCATCGGCGTCTTTCCGCCCAGCTCCATGGACAGCGTTTTCAGCGTCGGGGCGGCCTGTTCCATGATCACGCGGCCGACCGCGGTGGAGCCGGTGTAGCTGAGCACGTCGACGTCCGGGGAGGAGACCAGCTCCGGAGCCCCGGCGTTGCCGCTCTCGGTGAAGACGTTGAACACGCCCGGGTCCAGGCTCGGCGTGTCGGCGACGATCTCGCTCAGCACTCCGTTGACCAGGCCGGTCTGCGCCGGCATCTTCATGACCACGGTGCAGCCGGCCGCCAGGGCGGGTGCGAAGGATCGCGCCGAGAGGATGACCGGTGAGTTCCACGGCACGATCACCGCGGCGACGCCCGCGGCTTCGCGCAGGGTCATCGAGTACATGCCGGGCCGTACTTCGCCGGCCCTGCCGTGGTCGGTGAGGGCCAGCGCCGCGTGGTAGCGGAGCTTGGGGATGGTGCCTTCGACTTCGATGGCCGCCTCGGAAAGCACTTTCCCGTTCTCCCGCGCCAGGAGGGTGATCAGTTCGTCCTTGCGCTGCTCGAGCCGGTCGGCCAGTTCGTGCAGCGCTGCCGCACGCCGGTGACGGTCGCGGGACCAGGCGGTGGAGTCGAAGGCCCTTCGGGCCGCGGCCACGGCGGCCTTCGCCTCCCGCGCACCGCCGTCGGCGAAGGTGCCGAGCAGGCCGTTGGTCGCGGGGCTGCGGGACTCGCCGCGGGAGCTGGAGTCCTGCCACTGCCCGTCGATGTAGTGGCGCGCGTGGGGCAGGGTTTCGGACTTGGGCATGAGGTGACCTCTCATCATGCGTCGCACGGCATTTCGCCGCGGGTACGCGGGACAACGTCAGCGACGCTACAAATCAGGGCCGGTGAGCGAATCGGGCGGGCAATCCGTCGTTTCCGCCGGAGGCGTCGCGCGCCCGCTCCGCCGCGGCCTCCCTGCGCTCACGGCAGCTCGCAACCGGCGTGGAGGTGGCTCAGCTCGGTTCGGGTGTTGATGCCGAGCTTGGCGAACACGTTCCCGAGGTGGTGGCCCACGGTGCGGTGGCTGATCCGCAGCTGTGCGCCGATCTCGCGATTCGTCAGCTGTTCGGCGGCCAGTTGGGCGACTCGCTGTTCCTGGGCGGTGAGCCGGTTCATCGCCCTGATGTCCGAGCTTCCCCGGCGTCCCGGCGCTCCGGTGAGGTCCTGCTCGCGCTGCGCGCGTTGGCGCAGCGGCTCGGCACCGAGCCGGTCGAACGCCTCCAAGGCGGCGCCGATCCGGACGCGCGCGTCGGTCCGCCGGCGGCCCCGTCGCAACCACTCGCCGTAGGACAACTGAGCGCGCGCGTAGAGCAGCGGGTGGGATCGGGCACCCGGCACGTCGAGTGCGGCCCGGAAGGCACCCTCGGCCCGGGCGCCGCCGAGGAGCCCGCGCGTGACGTGCGCGGCACAGCGGGCCCACGGCGCTCCCGTGCGCCGCGCCCAGGCTTCGAGCACCCGTACCCGTTCGTCCGCGAGGTCGCTTCTGCCGACGCCCACTGCCGCCTCGGCCGTGTCGAGAGCGGCCAGGAGCGCGAAGGTCGGGTGTTCCGCGCCATGGCCCGGCTCGGTCAGGCGCACCAGGATGTCCAGTGCTTCCTCGGGACGCTCGCGAAACAGCGAGGCCATGCCGCGGTTCCAGTACGCGGCGGCGCTCAGCGCGCGGACGCCCTGCGGGAGTGACGTCTCCAGAGTCCTGGCGGTGGCCTCCGCGACGGCGCGTTCGTCACCACGCGCCGCGGCGAGCCAGCCCAGGCTGGTGAGGCAGTGGGAGGCGATGTGGTCGGCACCCAGGTCCCGGGCCAGCCGCAGTCCCTCCGCGGCCGAGGACTCCGCTTGCGGCCAGCGGCCGGCAGCGTTGTCGAGCATCGCGGTCTGGGCCAGGACGGCGGCGAGCCGAGCGCGCTCGCTGCACCGCCGCAGGTGCGGCAACCGGCGGCGCAGCGCATCCGCCATCGGCTCGTCGATCCCCCAGGCCACGGCGAGGGGTGTCGGCGGCAGCAACGGCAGGATGGTCGTACGGGCCCGCGCGGCGGCATCACCGAGGTCGCAGGTGTCCGCCGGCGCCGCGTCGGCAGACACGTCGTCGCTCCACCAGGCAAGCGTGCCGAGTAATCCGGTCCGGCCCCCGACCTCGTCTTCGAGCAGCAGCTCCAGCGCTCTGACCCGCAGGTCGCCGCGTCCGACGGACCAGGCGGCGCGCATGGCCAGCGTGCCCAGTTCCAGCGCCGTTCCCGGTTCCGGGACGCGCTTCATGTCGGTGATCAGGAAGTGGTGCGCCATCTCGGGCATGCCCCGGGCGAACTCCATGATCCCCCGCAGACCCCGGCTCCGCCGGGCGACGTGAGCACCGGGGGCCAGCCGTTCCGCGTCATCGAGCAGGCGCTCCACCGTGGCTGCCCACCCGGCGTCCCAGGAAGCCCTGGCCGCCTCGGCAAGACGTTGTGAGGCGTCGATCGGTGCGGCCGACAGTTCGGCGGCCCGCCACCACGCCCGTGCCGCCGTGTTCGTGGCCCCGCGGAGCCGGGAGCGGACGGCGGTCCGTTCGAGGAGCCGCGCGACGTCCTCATCGCGTCCGTGGGCCAGAGCGGCGAGATGCCATGCGCGCTCCTCCGCCTCGTCCGGCATCGTGGCGGCCAGGGCGCGGTGAGCCCGGCGCCTCGTCGCGGCACCGCAGCCCTCGTAGACGGCTCTGCTCACGACGGGGTGCCGGAAACCGACGCGGTTGCCCGCCACGTGGAGCAGGCCCGCGTTGGTCACTTCCTCCCAGACGGCGTCACCGGCACCCGACGCACGTCCCGCCCGCTGCACCGTGAGCCGGTCGCCGTGCTCCTCGGCCGCCGCGAGCACGGTCAGCAACTGCGCCGGAGGGCTCAGGGCCTCGATCCCGGCACGGAAAGCCCGCTGCAGGCACGGCCCGACGGGCGGTCGTCCTCGCTTCCGGCGATGCTCGGCGTCGTCGAGGTCGCCCCCGAGCGTGGCCAGTTCGTGCAGCGCCAAGGGGTTGCCCCCGGCCTCCCGGACCATGTTCCGCGTCGTCGCCTCGTCGGTGAGCGGCGCCACGGCCGCCACAAGCTGCCGCGCGCTCTCGTCGCTCAGGCCGTCGACCCGCACGTCGGCCACGCCTTCCCAGGGCCGGGCGGCCGGATCGCTGTGATCGGCGAGAACGACGACCACGGGATGCGCTCCTACGCGTCGAGCGACGAACCCCAGGCACAGCGCGGTGGCCTCGTCGAGCCACTGCCCGTCGTCCACCACGACGAGCACGGGCTGCCGCTCGACGAGTCCGCAGAGCAGCGACAGCACGGCCGCCCCGACCACCAGGCGGTCCGTCGGCTCACCGCTCAGCCCGAGCGCGGTACGCACAGCGGCGGCCTGGGCCGTCGCCAGCAGCTCGACACGATCGGCCAGCGGTCGTAGCAGCCCCTGCAGCCCCGCGAAAGTCAGGTCCGACTCGGGCCGGGTGGCCGAGTGGCTCAGCCGGACGAAGTCCGCGGCCTGGCCGTGCACGTGGTGAAGCAGAGCTGACTTGCCGATACCCGGCTCGCCCCACACCACGAGCGCGCCACCGCTCCCGCCGCGGGCCTGCGAGAGCAGCCCGTCGAGAACCGCGGTCTCCTCGCGGCGTCCGAACAGCTCCGTCGGTGCTGACGCTGTCGCAGCTCCGTCACCCGGCCTGCCACGCGCGCACCGCATCACGTCACGCGTTCGGACTGGACGAGTTCGCGGGCGCGCGGCGCGACCTCGTGACCGAAGAGGTTCAGGTCGGCAGGCTCGTCCGAGGCGAGGATGAATCCGGATACGCCGTACTGCAGGGCGAGGTCGGCGATCTGTTCGGCCCAGTCGCCGGAAGTCCCCTGCAACAGGCCGCCGCCGGCGCCGGACGTGAATCGGCCGCTCAGGTTGAGCAGGCGGCTGACCGCCGCGGGCTCTCGACCGGCGGCGGAGGCGGCCTCGTCGATCTGCTCGTTCATCGCGCGCAGCGATGCCGGGCCCTCGGGCAGGAATCCCAGGGAGGGCAGCCAACCGTCGGCGATCTTGCCCGTCAGCCGGAGCATGCGCGGCTTGTAGGCACCGATGCGGATCGAGATGCGATGGGCGGGTGCCGGGCCGCGCTTGGCGCCGTTCACGGTGTAGAACTCCCCGGTGACACGGAGGGGACCGGTCTCGTCGGTGGCCCACAGCCCCCGGATCACCTCCACGGCCTCCTCCACCGCCCGCACGGCCTGGGCGGGTTCGAGCCGGCGGCCTCCCATCGCGACGATGCCGTCCCAGAACGCGCCCGCGCCGATGCCCAGTTCGACTCGCCCGCCGGTCAGCCGGTCCAGGCTCGCGGCGGCGCGGGCCAGCACGGCCGGGGGCCGCAGCGGAAGGCTCAGCACGTTGCCGCTGATCCGGATCCGTTCGGTGCGTGCGGCGACGTACGACATCAGGGTCCAGGTGTCCTGGAACGCCGACTGGTAGGGGTGGTCCTGGAAGCTGACCAGGTCGAGGCCGGCTCTCTCGGAGGTCTGGGCCAGCTCGACCGGCGCCTGAGTCGGGTGGGCGGTGGGGGTGATGAAGCTGCCGAACCACAGTTCGTGGCCGTAGTCGCTCATGGGGTGCTTCCTCCGGGGTGGTTCGCGGCGGGTGTGAGGGCGAAGTTGTCGCCGAACACGCCCTCGGGGTCGTAGACGCTCTTCAGCTCACGCAGACGCGTGAGGGTCCGTGGGGGCCAGGCCGCGGCGATCCGCTCGGGCCGGAGGCTGGACTCGAAGCTGATGTAGAGGCCGTCGAGGAAAGGGCTCAGCCGGGCCCAGGCCCGGTCGACCACCTCGTCGGCACCGCCCATCACCACCAGCGAGAAGTTCGCGTCGCGGTGGGCGTAGGCCGTGGCGTCCGAGGGAACATCGGCGACGGCGCCGCCGACCGAGCGGAGCTGGAACCATCCGATCGCGCCGCTGCGGATCGTGCGAGCCGCCGCCGCGGCGAACTGCGGGGTCACGTGCCGGAGCAGACCGCTGCGTGAGACCGGTTCACCGTGGGAGACCGGTGGGTCGTCGCTCGCGTTGTCCATCACGGCCGCGTAGGAGGTGATGACGATGTCCTGGGCGTACATCGCGGAGATCGCGGCCAGTGGCTCCAGCCGGGCGCGCACGGTCTCCGGGTCCGAGGCGTCGACCATGGTGTGGCTCACCGCGAGCGCCGGTCGTCCGCCGCGCGGGGGCGGCACAATGAGGAAGCTGGTGAGGTCCCGCGGTGAGTCCTCGACCGCCCGGCCCCACTGGACGAGGTAGCGCTCGAGGTCGCTCGCGTCCTGGGTGAGCCGGGCGAAGGCGACCGCGCCCACGTCGTCGGCCTCGAACTCGAAGGCAGTGACGATCCCGAAGTTCGCGCCCGCCCCTCGCACGGCCCAGAAGAGATCGGGGTTCTCCGAATCGTCGGCCCGTACGACGGAGCCGTCCGCGAGCACCATCTCCACGGCCCGCAGGCGGTCGATGGTCAGTCCGTGCCCGCGCGCGCCGCTCGGTCGCCGACAACGCCTCCTCCGGCCTGTTCGTCCTCGGCGCAACACCAGTGCCGCTG
>NZ_JAAKZX010000134.1 GCF_011045025.1 Streptomyces ureilyticus | reverse complement strand
CACCCACCCCATGAACCCGTCCACCCGCCGGAGGCAGGGGCCTGGGGGTGTAGCCCCCCACGCGGCGGAGCCGCAAATTGACACAGCCGGGAAGGGGCGGGGCTGGGGAAAGGAACCCGACGGGTCAGTCGCCCCGGCGCCCCCGGTTCCCCGGCCGGGAGGCCACCCACGCGCGGATGGTGTCCGCATACCAATACGGCTTGCCGGACTCCACATGATCCGGCGGCGGAAGCATCCCGTGCTTGCGATAAGACCGCACGGTGTCCGGCTGCACCTGAATGTGCGCGGCGATGTCCTTGTACGACCAGAGTTGTCGGTCGGTCATCAGTAGCACCTCTCCGCGCGCGCCGCGTAGGCACTGCGCTGGCGATCGCATGGCTGTGACCGTCCAACGACATGGTGTGACCGCAGGCCAGTGCCTGTCGCCCGGGTGTGACACAAGACCCGTACGGCCGGGACATGTGTGACACAACGGCGGTATTTGTGACACGCGTGACGTGACGTGACGTCCGGGACCTAGTCCGAATGTCCGGACAACCAATTGACAGGCATCACACAGCGCCGCTAGACCTGGGGGCAGCCGAAGCGAAGGGAAGCCGATGGGCGAGTCCGCGGTGTCCGGTGCGCCGGAATCGGGTGTGTACGAGCTGATCGCCATGAGGCGGATCGGCGTGGACCAGTTCCTCGGCGGCTCCCCGAGCAACGTCGCGGCGGCCGCGGCGCGGCTGGGTCGGCGTACCGCGATGATCACGAAGACCCGCGACGACCCCTTCGGGACGTATCTCCACCCCGGTGCCGTTCCAGCAAAGGCCCCACCCCTTGAACTCCCGGGCAGGGAGGGCGTGTTGAGCGGAGTCACCGGCTTCGCGTACGCCCCTTCCCGCACCCGGGTGCAGATCGCCTCCGGCGTGGGAGGCCGCTTCGCCCTGGCAGGAGCGAAGTGCGAGCGCCGACTCCCCGCCCGCTACGGCCCCGCGCCGGAGGTCCCCGTCCGCCCCACGAGCGAACGGATTCGGCCGCCGGCGCGTATTTCCCTCGCGTGAGGGCGGTTCCGATGTCCTCGCCGAGGTCCGCACCGGCGATGCCGTCCTCGTACGCGACGGATGGCACGGCCCGTCCATCGCCCAGCCCGGTCACGCGAGGTACTACTGACATGTGACGGCCGGCCCGGGTGAGGACAGGCGACAGGCAGGGGCGGACCTGCTTCCACCCGGGACACGTAGAAAGCACAGAGGGCTTCCGATGACAGAGCCGAAGACGTCAACGGCGACGACAAGGCTGACGGTCGCGCAGGCGCTGGTGCGGTTTCTCGCCGCCCAGTACACGGAGCGGGACGGGGTACGGCGCCGGCTGATCGGCGCCACCTGGGGCATCTTCGGGCACGGCAACGTCGCCGGGCTGGGGCAGGCGCTTCTCGAGTACGGCGACGAAATGCCGTACCACCAGGGACGTAACGAACAGGCCATGGTGCACGCGGCGGTCGGCTACGCGCGTCAGTCGCACCGCCTGTCCACCCACGCCGTCACGACGTCCATCGGTCCGGGCGCCACCAACCTCGTCACGGGCGCCGCCCTCGCCACGATCAACCACCTCCCCGTACTGCTGCTGCCCGGCGACATCTTCGCGACCCGCCCCGCCGACCCGGTCCTCCAGCAGCTCGAAGTCCCGTACGCGGGCGATGTGTCGGTCAACGACTGTCTGCGCCCGGTGTCGAAGTACTTCGACCGCGTCATGCGCCCTGAAGCCCTCATCCCGGCGGCCCTCCAGGCGATGCGCGTGCTCACCGACCCGGTCGAGACGGGCGCCGTCACGCTCGCGCTGCCGCAGGACGTGCAGGCCGAGGCATACGACTGGCCGGAGGAGTTCTTCGCCGAGCGCGTCTGGGCGGTCCGGCGTCCGGGCGCGGATCCGGAGGAACTGGCCGCCGCCGTCAGGGCCGTACGGGATTCCCGGCGCCCCTTGGTCGTCGCGGGTGGCGGGGTGCACCACAGTGAGGCCGAGGACGCGCTGAAGGAGTTCGCCGACGCCACCGGCATTCCGGTCGCCTCGACCCAGGCGGGCAAGGGCTCGCTGACCTGGGATCACCCGGCGGACGTCGGCGGGATCGGGCACACGGGCACCGCGACCGCCTGCGAACTGGCCCGCACCGCCGACCTGGTGATCGGCGTCGGCACTCGCTACACCGACTTCACGACCGCCTCCGGCACCCTCTTCGCCGACCGGGGCGTCCGCTTCCTGAACCTCAACATCGCGCCCTTCGACGGTCACAAGCTGTCCGGTCAGCCGCTGGTCGCGGACGCCCGTACGGGCCTGGAGGCGCTCACCGAGGCGCTCACGCTGCACGGCCACCGCGCCGAGCCCGCGTACGTCACCGACTACACGGACGACAAGGAGCGCTGGGAGTACCGGGTCGACGCGGCCTACGAGGCGGATGAACCGGACACCCGGCCCACCCAGCCGCAGGTGCTCGGCCTGCTCGACGAGCTGCTCACCGGGGACGACATCCTGATCAACGCGGCCGGATCGCTACCCGGTGACCTGCAGAAACTGTGGCGGACCCGGTCCCGGGACCAGTACCACGTCGAGTACGGCTACTCCTGCATGGGTTACGAGATCCCGGCCGCGATCGGTGTGCGGATGGCGGCGCCCGGCCGGCCCGTGTGGGCGCTGGTCGGCGACGGGACGTATCTGATGATGCCGACGGAGATCGTCACCGCGGTGCAGGAAGGCATCGCGATCAAGGTCGTGATCCTGCAGAACCACGGGTACGCGTCCATCGGCGGGCTCTCCGAGACCGTGGGCGCCGAGCGGTTCGCCACCGCGTACCGTCACCGGTCCGAGGACGGGATGTTCACGGGGCGCCCGCTGCCCGTGGACCTCGCCGCCAACGCGGCCAGCCTCGGTATGCGGGTGCTGCGCGCGAAGACCGTACGCGATCTGCGGGCCGCCCTCGCCGAGGCGCGGGCCGCCGACACTCCTGTCTGTGTCCACGTGGAGACCGAGACGGCGGACACGGTGACGGGCGCGCCGCCGGCGCAGGCCTGGTGGGACGTGCCCGTGGCCGAGACGGCGACCCGCTCGTCGGCGGTCAAGGCGCGCGAGGTGTACGACCGGCAGGCCGCCACCCGCCGCCGCCATCTGTAGACCGTCAACTCCCTGCCGCAGCCGTCCACATCGTGGACGGCTGCCGTGCTTTCCGGGTGCCACCGCGAATTCTCATGAAGTTGACAGGAACCGAAAGGCGGGGTCCGGGGCCGGGCACGGGAGCTGTGCCGGGGTCCGCGATGGTGCTGGTTCTCGGGGTTCCGACCGGTTGGGATACCGCGCCCGCAGTATGAGAGGCGGCACCGTACCCCCGGGGGCTGACGTGTGATTCGGGCTGTAGTCGGCCATCGCTGTCGGTGGCGGCACTTACCGTTGACGCATGGATCTTCGACTGCCCCGACTGCGCGGGGCCGTGCTTCGGAGGCCGCGACGGCTGATCGCCGCCGCGGCTGCCGTGGTCGTGCTCGCCGGCGCCGGTACGTGGACGGCCGTCGCCTCTGACGACGTCGCACCCGTGGACCGGGCCGACAGAGTCATGGACATGGGCAGCGGGGTGAAGGTCGACACCTCGTACTTCACTTCGGGGTCCGGCCGCCGCCCCGCCGTCCTCCTCGCGCACGGCTTCGGCGGCAGCAAGGACGACGTACGGTCCCAGGCGGAGGACCTGGCGCGCGACGGGTACGCGGTGCTGACGTGGTCGGCCCGCGGCATGGGCAGGTCCACGGGCAAGATCGGGCTGAACGACCCCAAGGGCGAGGTCGCCGACGTCTCCCAGCTGATCGACTGGCTCGCCGAGCGCCCCGAGGTCGAGCTGGACAAGGACGGCGACCCGCGCGTCGGCGCCACCGGTGCCTCGTACGGCGGCGCGGTCTCGCTGCTCGCGGCGGGCCACGACCAGCGGGTGGACGCGATCGCCCCGTCGATCACGTACTGGAACCTCTCGGATGCGCTGTTCCCGAACGGCGTCTTCAAGAAGCTGTGGGCCGGCATCTTCGTCAACTCCGGTGGCGGCTGCGACAACTTCGAGACCCAGCTGTGCGAGATGTACCAGCGGGTCGCGGAGTCCGGGGAGCCGGACGCCGAGGCGACGGAGCTGCTGGAAGCCCGCTCCCCGTCCGCCGTCGGCGACGAGATCAATGTGCCGACGCTCATCATGCAGGGCCAGACCGACTCCCTCTTCCCGCTCGGCCAGGCCGACGCGATGGCCAAGGCGATCCGGGCCAACGGCGCGCCCGTGGACGTCGACTGGATCTCAGGCGGTCATGACGGCGGCGACATGGAGGCGGGCCGGGTGGCCGCGCGCGTGGGCTCCTGGTTCGACCGCTATCTGAAGGACGAGTCGGGGGTGGACACCGGCCCCGCGTTCCAGGTCACGCGCAGCGGCGGCGTCGACTCCCGGGAGGGCACCACCCGCCTGACCAGCGTGACTTCGGACAGCTACCCCGGCCTGACGAGCAAGACGCGCCCGATCGCCCTGACCGGCCGCGAGCAGAGCTTCGAGAACCCGGCGGGCGCCAACCCGCCCGCCGTCTCGGCCCTGCCCGGCCTCGGTGGCGCCGGCGGCCTCTCCCAGCTCTCCTCGCTGGGGATCGGTGTGTCCCTCGACTTCCCGGGCCAGTTCGCCGCGTTCGACTCCGAGCCCTTCGTGGAGGACCTCCAGATCACCGGCTCGCCGACGGCGACGGTTCATGTGAAGTCGACCAGCGAGGACGCCGTGCTCTTCGCGAAGGTCTACGACGTCGGACCGGACGGCGGTATGCAGCAGGTGCTGCCCGCGCAACTGGTCGAGCCGATCAGGGTGGAGGACGCGAAGGCCGGCAAGGACGTACGGCTCACCCTGCCGGCGATCGACTACGAGGTGGACGACGGCCACCGGCTGCGCCTGGTCCTCGCCTCGACGGACCTCGGCTACGCCTCCCCGACGGCTCCGGCGACCTACACGGTGTCCATGGCGGGAGACGGCGGCCTGAGGGTGCCGATGCCACTTGGCGACTCGGAGGCGACGGCACCGCTGCCCGCCTGGGTGTGGTGGCTGCCGCTGGCCGGCGCCCTCACGGCGCTCGTCCTGATCCTGACGGCCCGCCGCCCCACCGCCGCGCCCGTTCCCGACCCGGAACTGGCCGACGTACCGCTCCAGATCACGGACCTGAGCAAGAAGTACGCCAAGTCCAGCGACCGTTACGCGGTCCGGGACCTGTCCTTCCAGGTGGAAAAGGGCCAGGTGCTCGGCCTCCTCGGCCCGAACGGCGCGGGCAAGACGACGACGCTGCGCATGCTGATGGGCCTGATCAAACCGGACGGCGGCGAGATCCGGGTCTTCGGCCACGCGATCCGCCCGGGCGCCCCGGTGCTGTCCCGCGTCGGTTCCTTCGTCGAGGGCGCGGGCTTCCTCCCGCACCTCTCCGGCCGCGAGAACCTGGAGCTGTACTGGCGGGCGACGGGCCGCCCGCCCGAGGACGCGCACCTGGAGGAGGCCCTGGAGATCGCGGGCCTCGGCGACGCCCTGTCCCGGGCGGTCCGCACGTACTCCCAGGGCATGCGCCAGCGCCTCGCCATCGCCCAGGCCATGCTCGGCCTCCCCGACCTGCTCATCCTGGACGAGCCGACCAACGGCCTCGACCCGCCACAGATCCGCGAGATGCGCCAGGTAGTGATCCGCTACGCGGCCGCCGGTCGCACGGTCATCCTCTCCAGCCACCTGCTGGCCGAGGTCGAACAGTCCTGCACCCACATCGTGGTCATGGACCACGGCCGCCTGGTCCAGGCGGGCCCCGTGGGCGAGATCATCGGAGGCGGCGACACCCTGCTCGTCGGCCTGGCCTCCGACATCACCGACCCGGTGGTGGACAAGGTGGCGGCTCTACGGGACGTGGAGTCGGCGGTACGGACGGACGACGGCCTGCTCGTACGGTTGACTCCGGCGCCGTCACGCACAGAGGGCGCCGCGGTGCCCGAGACCGCCGGCGTGGGAGCCTCCGGCGGAGCCGATCCCGCGGTGACCGCCTCCGGCCCTCTGGGCTCCGCGGACTCCGAAGGCGTACCCGGCGTCACCGAGCGGAGCGCCTCGCTGCTCGTCGAACTCGTACGGCTCGAAGTGCCCGTCGCATCGATAGGACCGCACCGCCGCCTGGAGGACGCCTTCCTCACCCTGATCGGAGACTTCGAATGAGCACTCTCGCCGAGAAGGCTGAGAAGACCGAGAAGGTCGAGCAGGTCGAGAAGGAGGAGGTGGCGGAAGGCTACCGCGCGGGGCGGACCCTGCCGCTGCGCGTCGAGCTCGTACGGCAGCTGAAGCGGCGGCGCACGCTCATCATGTTCGGGCTCCTGGCCGCCCTGCCGTTCATCCTGGCCATCGCCTTCCAGGTCGGCGGCGAACCGGGCGGCGGCAACGAACGCGTGAACCTGATGGACACCGCCACCGCGTCCGGCGCGAACTTCGCCGCGGTGAACCTCTTCGCGTCCGCCGGCTTCCTCCTCGTCGTCCCCGTGGCGCTGTTCTGCGGAGACACGGTCGCCTCGGAGGCGAGCTGGTCGTCGCTGCGCTATCTGCTCGCGGCACCCGTGCCGCGCGCCCGGCTGCTGTGGTCCAAGCTCGTCGTCGGACTCACCCTCAGCCTCGCCGCGATGGTGCTGCTGCCGGTCATCGCACTCGCCGTCGGCACGGTCGCGTACGGCTGGGGCCCGCTCCAGCTCCCCACCGGCGGCACCCTGCCCAGCGGTGACGCCGCGCGGCTCCTGCTGATCGTGATGGCGTACATCTTCGTGTCCCAGTTCGTCACCGCCGGGCTGGCGTTCTGGCTGTCGACCCGGACGGACGCCCCGCTGGGCGCGGTCGGCGGCGCGGTGGGCCTGACGATCATCGGCAGCGTCCTCGACGAGGTGACGGCCCTCGGCGACTGGCGCGACTTCATCCCCGCGCACTGGCAGTTCGCCTGGCTGGACGTCATCCAGCCCGAGCCGGACTACAGCGAGATGATCCAGGGCACGTCCATCTCCCTCACTTACGCACTGGTGCTGTTCGCCCTGGCCTTCCGCGGGTTCGCCCGCAAAGACGTCGTTTCGTAGACCGACGGTCGTTCCCTCCGGGCCCAGGCTCCGGGCCCGGAGGGAACGCCTGTTCCCGACCCGAACATTCGGGACGTATTCGCCACGGTGCGCCACCCCTCCCGCTGAGTAGAAAGATCCATCAGCATGAGCAGGCAAGGGTCCGACCAGCCCTCGCGGTGATGGGGGAGAGCGATGTCCCGCTCGTGCGGGGCCGACGGATCCGGAGGGTCACCATGCGAACAGTCACCACCAAGCCGGCCATGGAGTGGCTGGCGGCCGCAGCGACCGATCCACGCGACTGCAAGCGGCGGTGGCAGGGATACGAGGGGATCGCGGTACTGCCCTGCGGACGGTTCTGGGACGTGCTGAGCGTGCCGGAGGAACTGGGTGTGCCGGCCCTGGACGCCCTGCTCTGCATCCCGCAGGCACCCGGCCCCGTACTCGCGGACACGGGTGCACGAAGGGTGGGCTTCTTCCTGCCGCCGGATCCGGAGGGCCGCTGGGTGGGCTCGGATGTCCGTTACCTGGGCAAGGGCGCGTGGATCACGGTGCCCGCCCCGTATCGGACGCCAGGACGTTTCCGGTGGCTGGTGCCGCCGGACGGAGCGGGCACGCTGTTCGTCCCCGCCGCCGTGGAACTGGCCCTCCAGCAGGCCCTCGGCACCCTCGCCGCCCAGGCCTCCGGGCAGCGCCGATGCCCGACGTGCGGAGCGGCGACCGCGAGAGCCAGTTAGACCGCCGGTGGCCGCCGCCCCATTCCGAGTTCTGACGGGTCGTGAGATGGGCGGCGGCCGTGTTCCTCGGACGGGTGCCGACGGGGGAGTGCCGTCAGGAGGTGCGGACGCTGGCGCTCAATCTGCCCTTTGATTACGGCGCGTTGTATTACTCATGCGCCTTGGGGGGAGGTGATCACGGAGATCAGAAGCCCGCAATGCGTGTACTCCGCCAGTCTGATCGCCAGGCGTCAGGGGCCCTCCGTGACAAAACCGCCGCCTCATACGAGGCGGCGATCCTGTTCGCATCGTTCCCGTTCCGGGAACGATCAGTTCGGAGGCGGCGTCTAGAAGACCGCGGTCGCGCCCGGCAGGCAGGTGAACACCGAAGACCCCTTGCTGCTCACGGCGTTGCAGGCAGGAACGGTCACCACGCCGCGGTGGTCACCGCCGTCCACGGAGGCGCTGGAGCTGGAGTTGGAGTTGCCGTTGTCGCCGGCGGCGAAGGCGGCGGGCGCCGACATGGTCAGAGCGGCCGTGGCCAGCACAGCTGAGCCGAGCAGTACTCGAGCAGAACGCATAGTCGCGTATTCCTTTCGGCATCGACGATCGCTGGCCGATTGCCAGCAGGGTGGATCGCCGATGTGTCTCCCTCAACGTCAACCACTTCCAGGTGCCCCACCACCGGAGCTCGCCCATTTGTATGAGGTCGCGCAGTTCTTCCGTCCCAAAGGCGCGGCGCACTTCAAGGGGCATGGCGACAGCACACCCTGTCTCCGGCCCGTTTACACCTTCTGGGCGGAACAGGTGAATTTACGCACCAGAACGGCGCATGAGCACAGTAGCCGTTGGTGGGCTGGTGGCCTTCTGTTAGAACTTCTCCCGCAAGCAGAAATTTCATGCGGCGACGAAAGGAACTCCATGCCTACGATCAGCTTCGAGGAGCTCGGCAGCCTGACCGGCGAGATGCTGCCCGAGCGTTCGGTGCTGTCCACGATGGTTCCCCTCGGAGGCCACGGGGGCGGTGACGGTGTGGGTGTCGCTGCGGACTCGAGCAGCGCCGCGGTCGCGGAGGGCGGTGACGCGGCTCCCCGCGGCGTCATCTCGACCTCGGCCTGCCAGGCCGTCAACAACATGGGTTCTCCCGGGAGCCTGGTCAACGGCGGCCCGGCGCTCGGCGCGCTGTTCCCGAACTCCAGCTTCACCTGTATTCCGGCTACGACCGCCGTGTACTAGGAGCGTGTTCGAGCGGCAGGGGAATGGACGGGCTTTTCGCCAGTCCTTCCCCGGCCGCTCGCCCTGTTGTACGGCCCAAGGCCCCACAGCGGGCTCCGACCCCAAGGAATCAGGAAATGGGAAACATGCCTGCCGTCGACTACCGGGAACTCGACGTGCTCTCTGGTGAGGTGATCCCCGGGAAATTTCTGCTGTCAATTATTGATCTGGCCCTGGACAACAGCAGGCATACGACATTCAACTTCCCCAACGGCGGTGGCGGCAATGTGGCTTACGCATGCCACGCCACGAACTCCCCGGGCGTGCCGGACGCCGCCGGCACCTTGGGGCTGGGCGGCGGCAGCAGCATGACGTGTATTCCGGCCACGGTCACCAGCCGCTGAGCTCTGGAAGCCCTGCGAGAGGACTCGCCCTTGCGTGGCGGCCAAAGCGTTCCACCGCCCGACGTCTGGAGATTGACATCAGCACGCGAGTATCCACGCCCGATGCCCGGGACGGCCCCGTTTCCTCCACCGCGGCGCCCACCATCACCGAGGGAACCGAGCTGGTCGGTGAGTACGCGGGATCCGGGTATCGCAACCCTCCGCTACTGGTTTACCGCTTCGACGGACAGGTGATTCACCTCCCGCCTCTCCTCTACCGGACCGCCCAGCTCCTGGACGAGCTCTCCAAGGCAGCGGGAAGACAGTTGAACGGGCGTCAGGTGATGTCCCGTATTGCCGGGGAACTCAGTCGTACGACGGGCCGGACCTTCGCCGCTGAGCACGTGATCTTCCTGATCGACCAGAAACTGGCTCCGCTGGGCATCACCACCTACAGCGACGGCTCGCAGCCCACCGTCACCAAGAGCGAGCATCCCTTCCTGGGCCTGCGCTTTCGTGCCGCACTGGTCTCCGAACGGGCCACTTGGTTCATCAGCGGCCTGTTCTCCTGGCTGTACCGGCCCCTCGTCCTCGTCGTGGCCGTCACCGCGATTCTCGCCGGCGAGATCTGGCTGTTCAGCACGCAGAACCTGGGCCAGGCGATGGCGCACGTCCTGGCCAATCCGGCCGGCATCCTGCTCGTGGTGCTGCTGACCCTGGCTTCCGCCGCGTTCCACGAGGTCGGTCACGCCGCGGCCTGCCGGTACGGGAAGGTGCCGCCCGGTGCCATGGGATGCGGCATCTATCTGGTGTGGCCCGCCTTCTACACCGACGTCACCAACTCGTACCGACTGAGCAGGAGCGGACGTCTGCGCACCGATCTCGGCGGCGTCTACTTCAACGGCCTGTTCATTCTGGGCCTGGTCCTGCTGTACCTGCACACCGGATCCCCGCTGCTGTTGGTGACCCTCCTGCTCGTCAACATGGAGATGGCACAGCAGTTGTTGCCGACGCTCCGGTTCGACGGCTACTACATCGTCTCCGACCTGGTCGGAATTCCGGACCTCTTCAAGTACGTCGGCCCCATTCTCAAGCGGACCATCCTCCGTCGGCCCGCGGACGAACGGCTCAACGCCCTCAAACGGTGGCCCCAGATCGTCGTCACCGTCTGGGTGCTCACCGTGCTGCCCGCGCTGGCGATCCAACTCGGCATCGTGTTCGTCCAGCTTCCGGATCTGGCAGCCACCGCCTGGCAGACCATGGTCACACTGGCCGGCGATGCCACGGTCGGCAGCAACCCCGTCATCGGCGTGGCCTCGGCCTGCGTGCAGATCCTCTTCCTCCTGCTTCCCCTGCTCGGGCTCGTCCTGATTCTGTGGCAGTTGCTCGTCCTCGCCGCCCGGTTCCTGCGCAAGCGCGGTGCCGACCGCGCACTCCGAGGGTTCCCGCGCCGGATCCGTGACCGGGTTCCGGCCCCCCTGCGGTGGGGTGCCCTGGCTGCCGCGGTGGCGGTGACGCTGGAGTACCTGGTGTCGTCGTCGGCCCAACCCACGACGCATCGAACCGAGCTCCCCGCAGTCCTCAAAGCCACACCATCGGACTTTACCCCGGCAGCCACCGCACCCCCGGTCGCGTCCGCCACCGTGAGCCGACCACCGGCTAAGGCGCCGACCTCGCCCGTACCGGCGCCGAAGCGAACCAGCATCGGCAGCGGCGCCCTCATCGCTCTCCCGACGCCACCCGTGGACACCGACACCGCACGGCCCCGGTCGAGCTCCAGCTCCCCTCGCCCACTCCGCAGTCCGGAAGTATCGGCGCCGACTTCTACCGCGCCAGATCCTGCCCCCACGAGGGACGACATCCTGCGCAAGGCGCTCGACCACCCCGACCACCCGTACACCGTTGACTCGTGGCGGCCCTCCAGGCCATTCCTGCACGTCTGCAACCGGCCCTTGAACCTGCCCTTGCCGGAGCTCGATCCGCTGATCTGCCGCTGAGATCACCACCCTTGAGACGACGTCCGTCCGCGGGTTCGTCCGCGGAAGGACGTCGTGTCGTAAGGGCCTCTATGGACACCCCCAGGTCTCCGGAAGATCACCCACCGGTCTCAACAGGCGCCCGCCGTGCCCGCTTTGAGATCGATCCGCAACGCCCCGTGCCGCACACATCGGCCCCCTCCGGCGTCACAGTCACAGACGTCGACGTCAACTCAGAGGGGGCCCGCATGGGCGAGTACCGGACGACACAACGAATACGCCGAACACACCGACCGCGCGGCGCACTTGCCGCTCTGCTGGCGGCGAGCTGCCTGCTGCTCGCCGCCTGCGGCTCGGGCGCCGGCGAGTCGTCGGCCGACGGCAGCAACAAGGCCAGTGACACCGAGCGCTTCCCGGCGCCCGCCCCCGCCCAGCCGACCGGTCCCTCGGGCACCGACGACGGCAGCGCCCCGGGCGAGCAGAAGGGCGAGATCCGCGAGAGCACCCCGCCCCCGGCCGACTACCTGTCCACCTTCGCCCTGGACGTCGACACCGCCTCATACGGGTACGCGCGCCGCACCCTCGCCGACGGCCGGCGGCCGGACCCGGCGACCGTCCGCCCCGAGGAGTTCATCAACAGCTTCCGCCAGAACTACGACCGTCCCGACGGCAACGGCTTCTCCGTCACCGTCGACGGCGCCCGTACGGAGGCGGGCGGGGAGAGCGACGACTGGCGGCTCGTACGCGTCGGCCTGGCCACGCGCCCGGCCGAGGACAGCGGTGAACGGCCGCCCGCCGCCCTCACGTTCGTGATCGACGTGTCGGGGTCCATGGGCGAGCCGGGCCGCCTAGACCTGGTCAAGAAGTCCCTCGGCGTGATGACGGACGAACTGCGCGACGACGACTCCGTCGCCATCGTCACCTTCAGCGACGAGGCCGAGACCGTACTCCCGATGACTCGCCTCGACGACAACCGCGACCGCGTCCACGACGCCGTCGACACTCTGGAACCCACCCTCTCCACCAACCTCGGCGCGGGCGTCGACACCGGCTACGCCACCGCCGTCGAGGGCCGGCGCGAGGGCGCGACGAACCGTGTCGTCCTGCTCTCCGACGCCCTCGCCAACACCGGTGACACCGACGCCCACTCGATCCTGGACCGCATCTCCGACGCCCGCCGCGAACACGGCATCACCCTGTTCGGCGTCGGCGTGGGCAGCGACTACGGCGACGCGTTGATGGAACAGCTCGCCGACAAGGGCGACGGCCACACCACCTACGTATCGAACGAAGAGGACGCCCGCACGGTCTTCGTCGACCAACTGCCCCGCAACATCGACCTCACCGCCCGCGACGCCAAGGCACAGGTCGCCTTCGACCCGCAGACGGTCGAGCAGTTCCGGCTCATCGGCTACGACAACCGCGAAGTCGCCGACGAGGACTTCCGCAACGACCGCGTCGACGGCGGCGAGATCGGCCCCGGCCACACGGTCACAGCCCTCTACGCCGTCCGCACCAAGCCCGGCGCCGACGGCCACCTCGCCACCGCCACCGTCCGCTGGCTCGACCCCGACACCCGCACCCCGCACGAGGAGTCGGCCCAGCTGGAGTCCGAAGCCCTCGACCAGCCCCTGTGGAGCCGCGACAACGCCCGCAACGGACTCCAGGTCACCGCGATAGCGGCCTACTTCGCCGACACGCTCCGCTCCGGCGACTCCCTCCGGTCCCGCCTGCCCGGTGCCCCCTCCCTGTCCGAACTGTCCGACCGCGCCGACGAGTTGGCCGACACCACGGAGTCCGAGGAGGTACGCCGACTCGCCGAGACGATCGAACAGGCCGGGGGCAGGTAGAGGGCTTGGAGCGGTAGAGGGTCAGGAGGGCCTGAGCCGGTAGGCGTACGTGTACGTCCGCCCGGAGTGCAGCAGGTACTTCTCCAGCGGGGCCGCGCCCCAGGAGTCGATGCCGCCCACGCCCATCTGCCGGTGGTTGACGCCCAGCACGGTCTCGTCGCGCCGCTTCACCTCGTACGGATGACGCGGCCCGTCGAGATCGAACGGCGAGTAGTGCAGCGCGCTGGTCTCCAGCAACGGCTCGCCGTCCGCCGGATCGGCGACCACGCTGAGCCCGTCACCGGAACGGTCGGTCAGCGACAGGTGGCGTACGTCCGTCATGTTCCCCTGCTGCTGGGGCCGGACGTACGGCGCCATCTGATCGTCGACCGTGGACCGCCAATGCCCCACGAACGCGGAGGTCTTGCGGTCCCAGTAGTTCTCGTGCGGCCCACGCCCGAACCAGTCGAGCCGCTCGAAACCCCCGGGAACGGTCAACAGGGCGCCCACCATGGGCAGATCGGGCAACCCCGAGGCCGCCTCCAGCGTGTGCCGCACCCACACCTCGCCGTCCCCGCGCACCCGGAACTCGGTACGCCACGACGAGGCCTTCGGCGAGGTCGGCAGCGTACAGCCGACCTCGATGACGACCTCGGCGGACGAAGGCTGCGAGGCCTTGACCGACGTCACGGTGCGCTTGGCTCCAGCGTCGCGCCAAGTGCGCGCCGTGTTCTGGAACTTACGGCCGATGTCGTTATCCGTCGGCCCACGCCAGAAGTTCGGGACGGGGCCCTCTGCGAGCAGAAGCCGGCCGCGGAAGACGTACGAGGAGAGTGTGCCCGTGGCCTTCGACAGCACCACCTCCACGTTCCGGCCGCTCACCTTCACCTCGCTGTCGGTCTCCGTGAGCTTGAGGCCGCCGCGCGGTGCGGGCTCGGCGGCTGCGGGTGCCTGCCAGTCCAACGCCAGCTGCTCGGCGGCGACTTCGTGCCCGGCCTCGGCCCAACTCGTCCTCTTCCGCAGCACGAAGGACAGGTTGAGGAAATACTCCGCGCCGGGTTCGAGCGCGGACGGCTTCCGGTACGGGATGCGTACGGTGCCCTCCTCGCCCGGAGCGACCTTGGGCGCCGCCAGCCTGCCGTGCTGCACGCGTGCGCCGTCCCGCGTGACCGTCCACCGCAGCTCGTACGCGTCCAGGCCGCTGAACAGGTGCTTGTTACGCAGCTTCACCACACCGGCGGCGAGATCACCGGCCGTGATCCCCACCGGCTGGTAGACCTTCTTCGCCTCCAGCAGGCCCGGATGAATGGCGCGGTCGCCCGCCACCAGGCCGTTGCAGCAGAAGTTTCCGTCCGTCGGATAGCCCGGTTTCCAGTCGCCCCCGAACGACAGATACGTACGCTTCGGGTCGCCGGGCACGGGCAGCCGTATCGTCTGGTCGGCCCAGTCCCAGAAGAACGCGCCGTGCAGGTTCGGATAGCGCTCGATGATCTCCCAGTACTCGGGGAGGTTGCCGCCGCTGTTGCCCATCATGTGCGTGTACTCGCACAGCATGTACGGCTTCGGGTTGCCCGACTTTCCGTATCGCTCCACGCCCGCCGGGCTGGTGTACATCTCGCTGTGCACGTCGGTCACGGCGTTCATGCCCTCGTAGTGCACGGGCCGCGAGGCGTCGCGCTCGTGCACCCAGTCGGCCATGACCTTGAAGTTCGAGCCCTGGCCCGCCTCGTTGCCGAGCGACCACACGACCACGCACGCGTGGTTCTTGTCCCGCTCGACCATCGACCGCATCCGGTCCACACACGCGTCGGTCCACTCGGGCAGCGAACCCGGCACGGTGTCGCGTACCCCGTGCGTCTCCAGGTTCGCCTCGTCGATGACGTACAGCCCGTACTCGTCGCACAGCTCCAGCCAGCGCGGGTGATTGGGGTAGTGCGAGGTGCGTACGGCGTTGACGTTGTGCCGCTTCATCAGCAGGACGTCCCGGACCATCCCCGCCTCGTCGACGGCCTGCCCGCGCTCGGGGTCGTTCTCGTGGCGGTTGGTGCCGCGGAACATGATCGGCTTGCCGTTGACGGTGAACTTGCCGGGACCGTAGTCGACTTGGCGGAAACCGATGCGCCTGCTGTGGATGTCGACGGCCTTACCGGAGCGGTCCTTGAGCGTGACGACCAGGGTGTAGAGATTCGGCTGCTCGGCCGACCAGAGGGCGGGGGCCTTCACCTCGCCCTTCAGCGTCACCTTCTCTCCGACGCCGTCTGCCAGTTGCAGTACGTGCCGGCCTCGGGCATCGAAGAGTTCGGCCACGACGCGATGGCCGGTGACCGGCTTGGCCTTGTCTCCGCCCCGGTCGCGTAAGGCGACCTCGACGCTCAACACGGCGTCGCGGTACGCGGAGTCCAGCTCCGTGCGCACGAACAGGTCGTCGACGTGCACCTGCGGAACCGAGTACAGATACACGTCGCGGAAGATCCCGGACAGGTCGATCATGTCCTGGTCCTCCAGCCAACTGCCGTCGGACCAGCGATAGACCTCCACGGCAAGCGTGTTCCGACCGGCCTTCAGATACGGGCTGATGTCGAACTCGGCGGGCGTGTAGCTGTCCTCGCTGTAGCCGACGCGCTCGCCGTTGACCCACACGAAGAACGCGGACTTCACGCCCTGGAATGAGATGAGGGTGCGCCGGTTCTTCCATCCGCCGGGCACGGTGAAGGTACGGCGATACGAGCCGACGGGGTTGAAGTCGTGCGGGATCTGCGGGGGCTTCGGCTCCTCGTAACCGATCCACGGGTACGCGATGTTGAGGTAGATCGGCTCCGGGTAGCCCTCGATCTCCCAGTTCGACGGGACGGGGATACGGTCCCAGTCACTGTCGTCGAAGCCGGGCGTGTGGAACCCGGTGGGGCGCTGATCGGGGTTTTTCGACCAGTGGAAGCGCCAAGTGGCGTTCAGGGAACGGTGGTACGGCGACTTGTCGAACTGTCCGCGCCGGGCGTCGGCGGCGGTTGCGTACGGCACGAGGCGGGCTGCCCGGGCCGGCTCTCTGTTGACCTGGAAGACTCTCGGACTCGAGTCCCACTCGTCTCCCTCGGCGGCGAACGCCCGCTTCTGCGCGGCGAACGCGGCTGCGCCCGCGAGGGCGGCTCCTGCGACGAGGACATTGCGGCGGCTCGGACGGTATGTGCTCATACGGCGGCTCCACCGGAAGGCAACATGAAGCCTCAGGGTCGAACGGAATCGCGCAGTGCGCAAGACCTCATGCGTCTCATAAGCCTCCAACGGCATCCGGCCTGAAACGCCCACACGACCGAACACAGACGAACAACCGATTGAAGTTCGGCTACGCACGAGTAAGTTGACGCCCGCGTAAGTACGCACCGCACACCACTGCAAGTGAGCCGCCACGACCAGGAGCCGTCATGGGCGTACGCAAAGATCTGAAACAGGCGAAGAAACGTACCGACCTGGCGGACCGCACGCAGGTCGAGCTCGTCAGGGACCACGACGGAGTCGTCCGCGAGGCCCGTATGCCGCCCCTCGCACCGAAGGCCGCCACCGGCAGCATCGCCGACCTGCCCTACACCAACGCGGCCGAGGCCCCCGATGCCGTGATCCTCCGCCGCCGCCAGGCGAACGGCACCTGGCACCCGGTCACCGCGGAGGCCTTCGCCCACGAAGTCACCGCTGTCGCCAAGGGGTTGATCGCGGCAGGGCTCGAACCGGGCGGCCGGGTCGCGCTGATGTCCCGTACGCGCTACGAGTGGACGGTCCTCGACTTCGCGATCTGGGCCGCGGGCGGCCAGTCCGTGCCCATCTACGCCACGTCCTCAGCCGAGCAGATCGAGTGGATCGTCCGCGACTCGGGCGCCCGCTTCGTCATAGCCGAGACCCCCGAGAACGCGGAAGAGGTCACCGCCGGCACGGCCGACCACCCCGACCCCCCGCGCGTATGGCAGATCGACGAAGGCGCCATCCCCCAACTCACCGCCCGCGGCCAGCACATCCCCGACGAGGAGATCATCAAGCGCCGCGAGGCCCTCGCCCCCGACACGCCCGCGACGATCTGCTACACCTCCGGCACCACCGGCCAGCCCAAGGGCTGCGTCCTCACCCACGCCAACCTGCATGCCGAGGCCGCCAACACGGTCGAGCTCCTGCACCCCATCTTCAAAGAGATCACGGGCCAGGCCGCCTCGACGCTCCTCTTTCTCCCCCTCGCCCACATCCTGGGCCGCACCATCCAGATCGCCTGCCTGATGGCCCGAATCGAGCTGGGGCACTATCCGAGCATCAAGCCGGCCGAACTCCGGCCCGCGCTCAGGGAGTTCGGCCCCACCTTCCTGGTCGGCGTCCCGTACCTCTTCGAGAAGATCCACGCCACCGGCCGCGCGACCGCCGAGCGGATCGGCCGCGCCGCCTCCTTCGACCGCGCCGACCGCATCGCCGTCCGCTTCGGCGAGGCCCACCTCAACAAGTTCCTCGACCGCGGCGAGGGCCCGAACCCCGGCCTGTACGCCGCCTGGGCCCTGTACGACAAGCTGGTCTACCGCCGCATCCGCAAGGAACTCGGCGGCCGCATGCGCTACGCCATCAGCGGCGGCTCCCCCCTCGACCGCAACCTCAACCTCTTCTTCTACGCGGCCGGAATCATCATCTACGAGGGCTACGGCCTGACCGAGACCACCGCCGCCGCGACGATCGTCCCGCCCCTGAAACCCCGCCCCGGCACGGTCGACCTCCCCGTCCCCGGCACGGCGATCCGCATCGACGACGACGGCGAGGTCCTCATCAAGGGCGGCATCGTCTTCAACGCGTACTGGAACAACCCCGACGCCAGCGATGCCGCCCTGACGGACGCCTGGTTCGCGACCGGCGACCTGGGCTCCCTCGACGAGGACGGCTACCTCACCATCACGGGCCGCAAGAAAGACATCCTCATCACGTCGGGCGGCAAAAACGTCTCTCCCGCCATCCTGGAGGACCGCCTCCGCAGCCGTCCCCCGGTGGGCCAGTGCATCGTCGTCGGTGACAACCGCCCCTACGTCGCCGCCCTGATCACCCTCGACCGCGAGGACGTAGCTCACTGGCTCCACGTCCGAGCGATGCCCGCGGATACTCCGATGTCCGAACTGGTCCGCGACCCCGCGATGCGAGCCGACGTCCAGAAGGCCGTGGACTACGCGAACCAGGCGGTCTCCCGTGCCGAGTCGATCCGCGAGTTCCTCCTCGTCGAGGGCGAGTTCACCGAGGAGAACCGCTTGCTCACTCCGTCGCTGAAGGTCAAGCGTCATGCCGTGACACGGGCGTATGCGGATCAGATCGAGGCGCTGTATCGGGGCTGAGGTGCTCCTATTGCCGGGACAGCATGTGGGGCAGGGGCCCGGCCTTGCGGTCCGCACCACGACCGCGGTTTCATCGCATAAAGTGACATACTTTCCCAGGTTTCTGTCTGTTTCCTTGGTGCAAAACCACCCTATTGAGCGTATGTCGCGACCACAATAGCTACTGAGAGTTGCATACGGTGGCGTGCGTCGCGCCGGCCGGACACCGGCGCATGTCTGGCTCTTCGACTACTCGGAAGGAGTGAGCGTGAAAGCTCGCTTTGGCGTAAGTCGGGGAAAGGCGCTCGCGCTCGCAGCACTGGCCGCGATTGTCGCCTCGACCCTGTCAGCATCGGAATACGCTCTCGCCGCGGACGGCCGAGGTCGCTCACAACACTGGGGCGTGATCACCCGCAACACAATCGGGTCTCCCGTCGCCGAGTTGAGGGACGGCCCGTTCGGCTCGTTCGGTGTGCAAGGATCCTCCGCCAGGCCGCCCTACGGTCAAGGCAGCCTTGGAATCGAGGTGGCGGACAAATCCACTTCGCTCGCTGATCCCCGCGAAAAGGTCGACTTCGGCAATGAGGTCGACTTCTTCGGCGATCCGGTGCTGGGCCTGGAGCAACTCGGTTTCCATGTCTTCCAGACCGGCGAGAACATCGCCTACGGGGGCCCGGAGAACATGCCGAACATCAGGTTTGAGATCGACGCGAACCTGAACGCCCTGCCGGCGGACAACTTCACCACCATGACGTGGGTGCCGGACGCGGCCCCGGTGACCAACCAGTGGAGCGGCTTCATCGACGCCACCTCCACCGGTTATTGGTACTTCACCGGGGCCGAGGGCGCCGCCACCGGCTGCACCCAGGCCGCGCAGTGCACGTTCGCCCAGGCGAAGACCGCCCTCGATGACGGCGGCGACGCACCCATCATCTACACGGCCGCGGTAGGCAAGGGCCGCGACCACATGTGGATCGGCGCTGTCGACGGTCTCCGGATCAATCGATACGTCTACGATTTCGAGGCCGGCGGCGTAAGGACTCGTCTCGCTCTCGGCAACGCCTGACACGGCCGGCTGACCTCGCGCTTCCAGGCGGCGGCCAGTCCGACTGGTGATCAGGCGAACAGGAAGTGCCTCCGACCAGCGGGAACAAGGATTGCTGAGATCCTTGTTCCCGCACCCGTCGGGCGCTTTTCAGTGAAGAGCTGCAGATACAGAGCGCTCGGGTGACGTCATACAGCGGCACCACTCAGTGATACCGAATTGTGCCACCATTATTTGGTCGCTAATGTGATGGCATGTCTGTGATGACTCTCCGTATTCCGGATGACCTCGACCCGTCGATAAAGGCCGGCGCCAAGGCGGCCGGGCTCTCCCTCAACGCCTACATCGTTCGTGCGGTTCGACGGCAGTCGGTGATCGACGCAGCGCAGCAACTCGCAGCGCTCGGCCTCGGCGACGACCTGTGCGAGGAGGGCGACAGTCTGTGAAACGGGGGGACGTCTGGACGCTCGGTGACGGGCGGAGCGTCCTGATCATTTCGCTCGACGGGCTGGAGGGGGCGTACGGTGCGGTGCTCGCGATCGTGCTGCACCCCGCCGGCAGGTTCCCGGAGACCGCGATGTCCGTGACCATCGAGGATCCGCTGCCGTGCACGGCAGTCGCGGTCAACATCCAGCAACTGAGGACCACGCGCTTCGACGATGCGAAGCTGCTCGGCTCCGTGGAGCCCGCGGTGATGGAGCGTGTGAACCAGGCGCTCCGCGCGGTCCTCGACCTGTAGACGTGCATCACACTCGCCGCCACAAAGGCGCCCTCGCCGCGACTGCGCGACGGGGGCGCCTTCGTCCTCCGGCCCACGAGGGATCAGGCCGCCAGAGTCGGCGGCGGACCCTCCGGGAGGGAGAGCTCGAACCAGACGGTTTTGCCGCCCGGTCCGTACGGCCCCTCCCCTATGGCACACCCGCCCCACCGGTCGGCCACCGTGTCCAGGGTCAGCATTCCGCGCCCGCCGTCCGCGTGCGGAGGGGTGCGCTGGGCGGCGCGGGTGGTGGCAGGTCGGGGCTCATGTCCCAGACGGTGACCCGTAGTACGGGGCACAGCCACTGGAGCCGTACGGATGCGGGTCCCTTCGTGTGCCGAACGGAGTTGGTGGTCAGCTCGGAGGCCAACAGCTCGGCGCGGTCCGCGAGTTCGGCGAGACCGTGAGCGGAGAGTACGGCCCGGAGGGGGTGTGTCAATCTAACGGCCCTGGCTCACATTCGGTGGTGACGGAGAGTTGTGAGGGCCGTTGACCTTCGTGTGATGGATGTCAACGAGCTTGTGCAGACGGTGTTTTCGGGTCTGTCCCCGTTGATTATGGAGGATGTGGCCGACGAGGGTGAGCGGATCGTGGTGCGGGCCCGAACGCCGCTGGACACCGCGGTCTGCCCGGTGTGCGGGGCCTCGTCGGGACGGGTGCACGGCTATCACTGGCGGACGGTGGCCGACGTTCCGGTCGACGGGCGACGGGTGGTGGTCCGTGTGCGGGTGCGGCGTCCGGTGTGCCCCACGCGAGGCTGCCGCCACACCTTCCGCGAGCAGGTGCCCGGGGGCTGGAGTGATACCAGCGGCGTACCGCTCGTCTGCGTCCTCATCCTCATCACGTCGGGCGGCAAAAACGTGCCAGTGCATCGTCGTCGGCGACAACCGCCCCTACGTCGCCGCCCTGATCACCCTGGACCGGGAGGACGTAGCCCACTGGCTCCACGTCCGAGCGATGTCCGCGGATACTCCGATGTCCGAACTGGTCCGCGACCCCGCGATGCGAGCCGACGTCCAGAGGGCGTGGACTACGCGAACCAGGCGGTCTCCCGTGCCGAGTCGATCCGCGAATTCCTCCTCGTGGAGGGCGAGTTCACGGAGGAAAACCGCTTGTTCACCCCGTCCCTGAAGGTCAAGCGGCATGCGGTACGCGGGCGTACGCAGATCAGATCGAGGCGCTGTACCGGGGCTGACGCGCTCGCGTTGCCGGACGACAGATGCCGGAAGGCAGGTGGGCCAGAGGCCCGACCTTGCCATGCGTACTACGACCGCAATCTCAACGCAGACAGTGACAGCTGCCCAGATTGCCCACGGCGTTATGGGCGCAAATAGCCCTCTATCGGGGGTATGTCACGATAATAGTAATTACTGAGAGTCGCATACGGTGGCGTGTGTCGCGTCGGCCGGACACCGGCGCATGTCTGGCTCTTCGACTACTCGGAAGGAGTGGGCGTGAAAGCTCGCTTTGGCGTGAGTCGGGGAAAGGCGCTCGCGTTCGCTGCCCTGGCCACGATCGCCGCCTCGACCCTCACAGCATCGGAAGACGCTCTCGCAGCGGACGACCGACTTCGCTCAGACCGCTGGGGCGGGATCACCCGCAACACGATCGGCTCTCCCGTCGCAGATCTGAGAAACGGCCCGTTCAGCTCGTACGACGTGCGGGGCCCCTCCGCCAGGCCGCCTTACGGGCGAGGCAGCCTTGGAATCGAGGTGGCGGACCGATCCACCTCGCTCACTCCTCCCGGCGAGAAGGTCGACTTCGATAACGAGGTCGACTTCTTCGGTGACCCGGTGCTGGACCTGGAGCAGTTCGGTTTCGACGTCTTCCAGACCCTCGAGAACGTCGGTTACGGGGGCGCGGAGAACATGCCGAACATCAGGTTTGAGATCGACGCGAACCTGAACACCCTGCCGACGACGGACGACTACACCACGATGGTGTGGGTGCCGGACGCGATTCCGACGGCGGACCTGAACCCTTGGAGCCCGTTCATCGATGCCACCGACACCGGCTATTGGTACTTCACCGGCGCCGAGGGCCCCGCCACCGACTGCACCCAGGCCATGAAGTGCACGTTCGCCGAGGCGAAGTCCGCTCTCGATGACGGCAGCGACGCACCCATCGTCTACACGGCCGCGGTGGGCAAGGGCCGCGACTACACGTGGATCCACGCTGTCGACAACTTCCAGAGCAATCGGGAATCTGTGACGTTGAGGCAGACGGCGTAAGGACTCGTCCCGCTTCCCGCGCCAACTGACGCGGCGGGCTGCCTCGCGCTTTCACGAGGCAGCCAGTCTGACTAGGGATCAGGTAAACAGAAAGTGCCTCTGACCGGATCCACTGCCGTGCACGGCGGTCGCGGTCAACATCCAGCAACTGAGAACCACGCGCTTCGACGAGGCAAAGCTGCTCGGCTCCGTGGCGCCCACAGTGATGAAGCGGGTGAACCAGGCGCTCCGCGCGGTCCTCGACCTGTAGACGGGCGTCGAGCTCGCCGCCACGAAGGCGTCCTCGTCGCCGCTGTGGACCCTGTCGGCGAATCCGGCCGATAGCGCGGATCCAGGCAGGCAGCCGGGCCGTCGAAAAGCGTGCCACTTTCCCGGGAAGTGTCACGCTTTTCCGCAACTGGTGTCCCGGGGCAGGGGGTTGGCCGACAGCCTCGACTGCGGGGTACCTCTTCACCCCGGCCCCGGAGGGGCCTCCGCATACAGGACCGACTGCCCCGCTCCGTGGAAGGCGCCGGCGCTGAACGGAATGACGAGCAGCGTCACATTGTCGCGGGGACAGTCCCGCAGTTGGACACGGTTCAGCTGGACACAGCGATGGGGGCACATTTCGTGGATGCCCCGAGTCCTCTGGCGAACTATCGTTCCCTACTGGACCTGATGGAGCAGTCGGCGCTGTCACCTGACGAGTCGCAGAAGCTCATCCGGTCCATCGCCCGCGAACTGTGAGGGGACCAGGGATATGACCGGGAACGAGTGGCAGCGATCGTCGTTCTGCGGGGGTGGCGGCAACAACTGCGTCGAAGTGGCCGCCACCACCAATGGCGTGGAACTCCGAGAAAGCGACATCCCGGACGAGGTTCTGGCAACAGCCCGCACCGCGCTGTTCTCACTCATACGCAGCGTGAAGGCGGGCACGTTGCAGCACCGGCCTTCATAGCGCGAACTTCCCGGCTCAGGCAGCCGCAGGCACCCGCACCTTGCGGTGAGCAGGTCTTCTACGACGCTTTGAGGCCGCTGGGCCACCCGCTCACCGCTGCCGTCGCGCCGATGTCCAGAAGGCCGTGGCTGACGGCGGCGCATGCGGCCGAGATCCGAGGCGAAGTGCGGAATCTGACGCTCCAACGCTCCAACGCCCCCGCACGCGGAATGCAGGCATGCGCCGCCGTGGCCGCCGCCGAGCTGGGACGGTTCACCGGCAGAGACGACCGACAACGGTGGCCGGGGTGGACGACTCCGCGATCTTTACCGACCTTCCCGGTCTGGGACCCGCGTCAAGCACGGGCAGGGGGCCGTCGGGCGGAAACCGGCGGGCGGGTAGGCAGCAGCCGCCCGATTCACCGGGCCGGCGTACGGACCCCCGGCCTTGCCCGATCCCGGCTCGGGCAAGACATCCGCCAAAGGACGCTCCACCGCCTGCGATGCAACGTCCTTCAAACGGCGTGCCCGGACTGGTCAGCCGCCAGACGAGGGGTTTTGGGGGGCGGTACCGGTGAGGCCATCGACGAGGCCTCTGATGACTCCGGTGACTGTGTCGATGACTCCGATGACTGTGTCGACGACGGCGCCGACGACTCCGGTGACTGCGTCGACGACCTCGGTGCCCTGGGCGGCGGCGGGGTCGGCGGAGGTCAGGGCCAGTACCAGGCCGAGTCCGGTTGCGGTGGCCAGGCGCCGTACGTTCATGCGTCGCATGGAAAACGCTCCTCTTCATAGACTTCGAATCCGAATGCCCAGCAGGCTTGGATCTTCATAGAACCAGGCGACCGGGACGCGGGAAGTTTGGCGCGCAGGGGCGCGTACATCTGGGCTAATACTGCGACCGCACTTGTCGCCGGCCGCAGCGATCGACCCCGCAGGCACCCTGCCGCCGCCGAGATCTGCCTGGTCAGCGCGCCAGGACCTGATCAGCGAGGTCACTCGAAACGAGCCGCACCCAACGGGGTTCATGTGCTCGCCTTCCTGTCCAGCAGGATGCACTTGGTCATGGCAGGGCTCTCGTGTCAGTCACGGTGAGCCTCTGCCGTCTCGGCTTCGAACGCAGCTCGGTCCGCCTCGGCTTTCCGATAGCGGCCGTGCACGACGAGCTGAGAGACGGCGCCGGATGCGCAGAGGGCGGCGGGGCCGTCCATCGGGACGTTTCCAGTACGAGCGGGCGACCGTGCTCGCGTCGATGCTGGGATGAGGCACGCCGAGGTACGTGTTCCGGCCGAGGCAGATCGTGTCCGGGGTGTTCCAGGTAGGGGCAGTGCACGTCGGCACGAGGCAGTAGTGCCAAGCGGCGAAGGTGTCGATGAACGTCGGTCCGCCCTGCAGTGCGTGGGCGAGGTACACGTCGATGCGGTCCGCATCATCGCTTCCGGCGGCGGCGTGCACAACGGCGGCCGGAAGGCCAGACCGCCAATGGGGCGGCGTGCCCGCCGAGCATGGCGTGAGCACTGGATCCATAACGTGGGCATGCACCGCTGTGGCCACCGAGCCGGGGGGTGAGGGCCTGCGGCGAAAGCAGTGATCAGCCGAATGGAGCAACGCGTTTTTGCGTGTTTCCTGTGCCTGTGGTCACATCTTTCCCGAAAAGGCACGTAAGGGACATCTACGTGCCATGGTCTAGGGCCGACCGCCTGCGGCGGCCTGCCCCAAGTGACATTTGAAAGGACCTCATGCCGCACCGCATGCTCCGTTCGGCGGCCACCGTGCTGCTGGCTTCCGCACCACTTTTCGCCCCCGTCCCCGCGCAGGCGGCCGCGCAGCAGGGCTTCCCCTGTGACGTCGGCATCGAGAAGGAAGACGGTTTGAAGACCAGCAAGGTCACCATCACCATCGCGTGCGACGAGACGCGGACCGTCTCTACGAGAATCGCCGTCGGCGATTCCGTCCTGAAGAACCGACAGACCGTTCAGGCCGGTGTTGAACAGAGCTTCACGGCTACCGTGAACAAGGTTCCGCAAGTCTGTGCCACGTTCGAGACCGACGGTGAGACCACTACTGCCTGCGCCACCTGACGAAGCTCCGTCAGCTTCGTGGCGGGCCCCGACAGAAGCCCGCTGTTCTGACCCCGGGCCCAGGGGTACCGACGCCTTCGAGGTCGGGATTGACCACAACCACGCTCCGGGGTGCGGTGTTCGACACCAGCGGGATCGGGCCTACCTGAGTCTGGACGTTGGCAAGGTGACAACCGTGGCGGCAGTCTGACGGCGGCTGGTAAGACTGTCTATGACAAGCGAACCGCCCAGTGACGAGCCGAACTTGCGGGTCGTCTTCGACGAGCTGCGCGCCAAGTCGGCACCGTCCTGGCGATCGTCGACCAGTCCTCTCTCGATTTGCGTGGTAGCCGCCGTTCCTTCCGTGGCCCGTGAGGGCCTGGGTGGACGGCGGCTATTGCGGTATGGGGCCGCAGTGCCAGTGTCGAACGGCGGGCTGTCAGTCCTCTTGGTCGAAAGCGGTGCGTGTGTCTCGAGATGAGGGTGGTTCAACTGCTCTCGACTCGTGTGTCGTTACTCCATCGGATGATCGACCCGATGTGGCCCGGGCATTCGTAATCCATATCACCTGTAATGCAGCCATGTGGATGAAATGCCGGGCTCTAGTCCCATTTCGAGTTGTGTGGCCGTCCGTGTCGAGGCAACATCGATTGTGTTCTTCCAACGGGGAAGAAACAGAACGGAGATACCAAATGCGCAAGACCATGAAGCGCGGTGCTGCCTCGGCCCTCGTGGCGGTGGCCCTCCTTGCTGGTTCCGCTGCGGCTGCCAGCGCCTCCGAAGGCGGCTA
>NZ_JAAKZX010000133.1 GCF_011045025.1 Streptomyces ureilyticus | reverse complement strand
GCGCCAAGCCCGTGAGCCCGACCCCCACGGAGGAGCCCACGAAGGCGGCCCCCTCATCCGACTCGGCCGCGGGCGAACCGGAGACCGGCACGTCGACACCGGCGGCGGAGCCCGCGGCGAACAACGCGGAGGGCGACGACGGCATGCCCGTCGCCGTACCGGTCGGCATCGCCGCGTCCGTGCTCGTGCTCGGCGGCGGGGCTTGGTGGCTGCGCAGCCGTCGCAACGAATCGGCCTGAAGCCGGAGGACCGGAGCTGGCAGGTGTCGGAGCCCTACCGGCTCCGGGGCTGAATCCGCGGCGGTGGCGCCGTAGGCAGCGACGTGGTGGTGCGGGTCCTCGAACGTGGCGTTATGAGTACGTTATGCCGCCAGGGAACCGATGGGGCGTGGATAACGTCCGCCGGATTCCGCCCGGTTCATGGCTGGATCTTTACGTTCTGTGAAGTAGCTGTAATCATTCCGGAGATCAGTCGCTTTGCACGGGGGAACCAGAATGGATTCTGTAGTTGTTTCCATCAGAACGTCAACGCTGCGGCAGAGAGTGGTGAACGCCCTGGCTGTGACAGGCCTGGAGGTGTCAGCGGTCAGGGGACCAGGTGCCGCTGACGCTCCATTGGCGATCGTCGAGTCGTGCGAGCTGCTCGCATGGCAGACGTCGACTTCCCGCCACACAGAGGTCATCGCAGTTGTGCACGGTGAGCAGGATCCCATCCTCGGCTCGGCGGCGGACCTGACCGAAGTGGTCGGGATCGTCGACCGTGACGACATGGACGAGGTGCTGGCCACGGCGGTGCACCAAGTACTCGACGGGCACGGTTGGATCTCTCCCGGCCTTGCCCGGCGTGTGCTCTCGGGCTTCGGCGAGGTGCGCCCCAGCCCGGCTCCGCCGCCCGACGGGCTCACCGCCAGGGAGGCCGATGTGGCCGTCCTGGTGGCGCGGGGTCTATCGAACGCGGAGATCGCGGACGAGCTGCAGGTGGAGGTGAGCACCGTGAAGTTCCACGTCTCCAACGCTCTGCGCAAGCTGGGATGCAAGGACCGGGGCAAACTGGCCGCAATGGTCAACGCGAACCCGGTTCCCGCCGCCTGACAACGCTCTCCGCTCCCCTTCCCCGTCTTCGGACGGGGAAGGGGAAGGGTAAAAACCCGTCGCTGGAGGGGGGTGTTCCACTTCCCCCAGCGGCTAAATTCGGGCTCGTTCGACCGGGTGCCCGGCCATTGAGAAATTTCGCTGTCGTGCTGCGCTCGCTCGGCTGCCGGGCAACTAACTGCCCGCACAGGCCCATTCTGAGCCTGCTCGATGGAATTAGGTTGATGAAGACTTCGGTAATGCTGCCGTTCGTTCCCAAACGGCCGGAGCAGGCGCTTCCGTTCGCCGGTCTGGTGGCATGGTCCTCGGCTGCCCGACTGTGGCAGGGTCAGGGACTCCTGACAGAGGGTTACCACGTCTACAGCTATCTCGCGGGCGCGGGCTTCCGCTTCCCGATGGGCTTCGGGGTCTCCCTGATGCCGTTCCGGCACCCCTACGATGCCGCGGTGCAGGCGCGTTCGCTGGCGCTGACCACAGGTCAGTCCATAGTCGCCGGCTTCGGTGCGGGGGCGTTGCAATTGCAGCGGTCACTCCTGGGGCGCGAGTACTCCAGTCAGCTGGGCGCCTGCCGGGAGTACTTGGGCGCCGTGCGTAGGCTGCTCGACGGTGAGGAACTCGACGTCTCCGGTGAGCACTTCGAGGTACACGGACAGCTGCAGCCCTACCCCGCACCGCAGGTGGAGGTCGGGCTCGGCGTGCTGCGTAAGGGCGCGGCGGGGGTGGCCGGCGAGGTAGCCGACGCGGCGATCACCTGGCTCACCCCAGCCGACTACGTGTCCGGCACGCTGGCCCCGGCGATCGCCGAAGGCGCGCGCCGCGCGGAGCGAAAGGGCAAGCCGCGGATCGTGGCCATCGTGCCGGTGGCCCTGGCGGCCGCCGACCGGGATCCCGTACAGCTGGCACTGGCGAGCAATAGGCCGCACCTGTCACTGCCGCACTACCAGAGCATGCTGCGCAGCAGCGGGCTTGAGGTCACCGGCGACCCGGACGTGGACGCCGGTGAGCTCGTCGCCAAGGACGGATTCCTCTACGGGGACGAGGACGAACTGGCCAAGAAGGTACTCGCGTACCGGGACGCCGGAGTCGACGAGATCGTCCTCAACATCACTGGGGTGTCCGCGGTGTACGGCCCGGAGGTCGCCGTACGTGAACTCGCCGTGCTCCTGCGGCACTTCGAGAAGGCAGTCGCCTGATGACCCCTTACAAGCAGCACCTTATGTCCTGGATCACGGGCCGCGGCTTCGGGCTGCGGCTGCCGGAACAGGGCGCGGCCACTGTCGTGACCGAGGACGCGCGGGCCCTTGAACGGGCCGCCGCCGAAGGTCTGGTGGGACCCGAGACCCTGGTGTTCGCGCCGTCCGGCTGTGAGGCTCCCGGCGCGGCCGCCGTCGTGCCGTACGAGGGTTCGCTGGTGGAGCCGGGCGCCGAGGCAGAGTTCGGCGAGGACTTCTTCCTTCAGATCCAGGCGTACAGCATCGCCGGTTTCCTTGTCCTGCTGGGGCCCACCGCTCTCCGACTCACCGACCAGGAGGACGTCGAGGCGTTCCTGGCGGACGCGGACGCGGCACTCGCCGAGGGCAGTTGGCCGGACGTATTGACGAACCCGGCGGTGCAGTTCGCCGACGTGGCGGCGGCCGGTGGCGCGGCCCCCGTGGACGGCCCCCGTCTGCGGCTCTACGTGGACAGTGAAGGGGCGCGGGTCGGCAAACTGGGTCCTGTGCTCAGCGAGGCCGGTGAGAGCCGGGCGCCGGCCGGGGTCGGCCCCGGGCGGCTGCCGGTCGACGCCGCCCTCCAGCAGGAGGTGGCGGGCCGGACCTGGCTCGGTCGTTACCACGCGGCGGTCCAAGCGTTGCAGTCGCTGCGCGCCCGCGGTCACCAGGGCTGCGAGGTCTCCGGCTTCGGACTGCGGTTCAACAGCCGCCTGGACACCGGTGCCCAGGCGCCGGACCTGGCCTTGCCCGAGGCTCCTGTGCTGCTGCGCTCAGGCGAGACGTACTTCGTCTACGAGCCTGTCGGCGGCCGGGTCTTCGAGGCCGGCGCCGAGGCAGCGCTGACGCTGGAACGCGCCCTGGTCCAGCCGGAGGCGAGCGAGGCCGGCACCGCCTGGGCGCAGGCACGTACCTTCCTGGAGCGCGGCCCCGCGGCCGCTGGAGCAGCGGCATGAGCGCCACGTCCGCTGCTCCCGCGCTACCCGCCCAGTACGCCGGCACGGCTGCCGCGCAGGTGGTGGCCGGTCTGCCGTCCACCACCGTGGTGTGTGACATGTACGAGCCGCGGGGCGCGGAGATCTACCACGACTTCGCTCTCGGCGACATCTCCGAGGCGCAGGACATCCTGCGCGAGGTACGGGCCGCCGGCCCCGGAACCATCCTTGAACTGGCAGCGGGATCAGGTCGGTTGACGCTACCTCTGCTGGCCCTGCGCCGCGAGGTCCTGGCCGTCGACCTGTCCGCGTCCATGCTGGAACTGCTGCGTACCCGGCTCGCCCAGCTGCCCCCTTCAGCCGCCGCACGTTGCACGGTTATTCAGGGGGACATCACCACGTACGTGGCCCCGCGTCCCGTTGCGGCGGCCGTGCTCGGCACCACCTCGGTGTCGCTGCTGACCCAGCCCCAGCGGCAGGCCATGCTGCGACGAACCTGGGAGAACCTGGCGCCTGGCGGCACTCTTGTTCTGACGTCAACTCAGATCGTTGAGGATGCAGAGGACTTGGCGGAGCGCACGCTGGAGGTGCGTGGCGCCTCGGGAGCCGTCTATCTCATGCACGACCTTGTCGCGCCCGACCGGAGCGGGCGTTACACCGTGGTCATCGGGCCGGACAACGGCCCGCAGCGGTCGAGGACTGTCTGCCACTCGTACATCCGGGTCGTTCCCCTCGACGAACTTCTCGCGGATCTCACCGCGGCCGGGTTCAGCGTCGAGCACACCGCGACCCTGCCCGGCGAGCGCTATGCCGCCACGCTGATCGGCGTACGCAAGGAGGGGGCACGATGACCGGAAGCCTGTGGCCGATGATGATGCCGCTGGCCGAGGCGGACGACGACACCATCTGCGTGGTCGGCACAGCAGGGCACCGCATCCGCTACGCCGATGGCAACGAGGTGCTGTGTGGCACCAGCGGACTCTGGAACGCCAACCTCGGCTACGGCAACGAGGTCATTGCCCGCGCTATTGCCGAAACCCTGCGCACCCATTCATATGCGGGCATCTTCCGCTACGAGAACGCGCCGGCCCGCGAGGCCGCCGATCGGCTGCTCGCGGCGCACGCGCACGACTACGCACGGGTGATCTTCTCAGTCTCCGGCGGCACTGCCAACGACCTGGTCATGAAGCTGGCCCGGCAGTATCACGAGCTCGGTGGGGAGCCCGGGCGCAAGCTGGTCGTCGGCCTGAAGGACGGCTATCACGGACTCACTTTCGGTGCACACGCCCTCACCGGTGAGGATCTGGGCCAGCGCGGCTACGGCGTCGACACGCGTCTCGTACGGCATGTGCCCGCCAACGACGAGGAGGCGCTGCGCAAGCTGTTCGCCGCCGTGGGGCGGCAAGTCGCCGCGGTCGTGGTGGAACCTCAGCTCGGCAACGGCGCGGTGGAACTCACCGCCTCCTTCCTGGAGCAGCTCGGAGCCCTGGCAGACGATAGCGGCGCACTGCTTGTCGCGGACGAGGTGGCCACCGGCTTCGGCCGGACCGGCGAGATGTTCGCCTCCGACACCTGGCAGCGGCCGGCGGACCTGGTCATCGCCTCCAAGGGCCTGACCAACGGCACGATGCCCGCCTCCGCCCTGCTCGTGAATGAGCGGATCGCCGCCCGATTCCAGTCCACGGAATCCCTGCTGCTGCATGGTGAGACGCAGGCAGGCACCGCCGTGACGGCCGCCGCTGTGACAGCCACCCTGGACGAATTCGACCGGCTCAAGGCCGTCGAGTCCGGGCGTGCGGTCGCCGTCGCCCTGGACGCGCGGCTCGCGACCTGGCAGAGCACCGATGAGCGGGTACGCGTGGTGCGAGGCCGTGGCTGCTTCCGCGCGGTCGAACTCGCCGACCCGCTCGAGGCCGGTGCCCCGCTCCCGCCGAGGTACGTGCCCGGCCTCATCCGGCACATCCGTCGGGCGGGCGCCCAGGTGCACGGTGGACCGCACGGTATCCAGCTGATCCCGGCTCTGACCTACTCCGCCGCGGAGGTCGACGAATTGCTCACCGCGGTCCGGGCGGGCCTCGACGCACACACCGAGACCGCCACGGCATGAGTACGTTGATCAACAGTTGCCGTGTACACAGGGGCCTTGAAGTGCTGCCGGAACTCGCCGCCGGTGGCGGCGGCCCGGTCGCGCTGGCTCACGACGCGGCCCTGGACGGCAACCCCGGTCTGGCCGAGTGCCGTCGGCTGCTCGCGGACAACGAGGTGGTAGTCCGCTCGCTTGCCGTGCACCAGCCGCGGACTCTTGCCGACGCCGAGGTGCTGGCGGGCAAGCTGGCGGGGACACGACTGGTGGTTGCGGTGGGCGGCGGCTCGCTGCTCGACACCGCCAAGCTCGCCCTGGCCGTGGCCGACCCGCAGACGGCACGGATCGTGTCCGCGGCGCAGCGCAGTGGCTGGGTGATCGGCCCGGACCGCCCGCGGCCCCTGCCGCTGGTCGCCGTACCCACCACGCTTGGTACGGCTGCCGAGGTCAGCAGCATCGTGAGCTTTGTGCACCGGGGGCAGAAGCGGGCCCTGACCAGCCTGGCGCTGCAACCGAACGTTGCGCTGCTCGACCCGCGGTGCACCGAGGGCCTGCCGGGACAGCTGCTGGTGGAGAGCTGCCTGGAGATCATTCTGCGCAGCGTCGGACCCGTGGTCGGCAGCGAGGGGCCGTGGACGGACACGGACGAACACGCGTTGCGGCTGGCTGCCCGAGTGGCCGAGGTACTCAACGGCATCAGGTCGACGGGCACGGCCACAGCGGCGCAGCGCGCGGAGCTCTCCGACCTGAGCCTTGCCACGCGGCAGGTCGAACTCCTGCGGGACCGCATGCCGTTCACGGTCAAGGTCTGGTTCCTCGCCAACAACCTCTCGCACCACCTCGGCCTCCGGAAGATGACGGCCCTCGCCAACCTGGTGCCGGTCTACTGGAGTCACCTCGCGGCCCGAACCACCGTCGGTGCACAGCGGGTCGGGCGTACCTGGTCGTCTCTGCGCGCCGCGACGCCCGAGGCTCTGCCGGCGGACCCGGCCGAGGGGGTCGCCGCCTGGCTGGACCTGCTTGGTGTCGCTCCGGCACCGGCGCCCGATAACACGGACATCGAGGCCGTCGTCCGCTCCTGCCTGCGGATGTGGGGCGGGGGGCTGCCGATGCTGGCCGGTCTCGGCGCCGAGGACCTCCGCCGCATGCTCGGCCGATTGCGCATCGCGCACACAGACTCCCGCGTACCGCGCGGGTGAATTGATCACACCTCACACGGGGGGAGGAAAACAACATGCTGGACATGAAGACCGAGCACGAGAGCGCTGCTCTCGAGCTGGGTCTGCAGGAGCTGGAGACCCTTGAGGCTCCGGGCCTGTGGACGAACGTCGGTATCGGTGTGGGTGTCACTGCCGCGAGCGCCGCTGCCTACGGCAGCTGGGCCCTGACGGCCGCCGCTGTCGCCACCTGATCACTGACCCATCAGCCCCACCTTGTTTCCCAAGGAGAGAACTATGAAGAGCACCGAAGGGGTGTTCCAGGAGTCCGGCTTGGAGCTGGCGCTCCAGGAGCTGGAGACGCTCGAGGCCCCCGGCTTCTGGAGCGGCGTTTCCACCGGCTTCGCCGCGACCGCGGCCGTGGTCTCGGTTGCCGGCGCTTCGGCCGCCGCTTACACGGCGGTCAGCGCGATAACCGTCGCCACCTGATCAAAGGTCGTGCCGGCTGGGGCAACGCGCGGTGCCCCAGCCGGCACGGCATTCGTACGACAGCTTGGAGAATCATGAACGAGCAAGGCACTACGACCCCCCAGACCGCCGTACTGGCCCTGTTCGCCCTCGTCGCGGCGATCGGCGTCATCGCCGTACTGCTCCTGGGCGACGCATGGAGCGGCTGGGCCCGCTATCCGCTGCTGACGGCGGGGATCCTCGTCGTCACGGGTTGCCTGGGTGCGCTGGTGAAGGTGCTTCGCCGTGATAGCTGACTGGCACGCCCCGTCCGCTGAGCCGCCGGTCGTCCAGGTGGCCGGCGTGTCGAAGTCGTTCGGCGAGCGGCGGGTGCTGCAGGACGTTTCCTTGCAGGTGCCGAGGGGCCGGGTGGTGGGCCTGCTCGGCCGTAACGGCGCCGGCAAGACGACCCTGATGAAGTCGCTGCTCGGCACCTCCACCGTCGACTCCGGCACGGTGGAGGTCTTCGGCGCCGCACCCGGCCCCGAGCTCGCACACCGGGTCGGCGTGGCCATGGACGGGATCGGCTTCTACCCGGCGGCCACCGTCCACAAGGAACTGACCATCTGGGCCCGGGCACTGGGCGTGCCCGCCTCCCGGATCGCCGACGTCATCGACCTCGTGGAGCTCAGCGGCCACGAACGCCAGCGCTGTGCCCGTCTTTCCACCGGCCAGAAGCAGCGCCTGCGCCTGGCGACGGCACTGCTCGTGCCGACGGTCGAGCTGCTCATGCTCGACGAACCGGCCAACGGCCTCGACCCGGACGGTATCCGCTGGGTCCGCCGCTTCATCCGGGAGATGGCCGCCTCCGGCAAGACGGTGCTGGTGTCCAGCCACCAGCTCGGTGAGATGGAGAACACCGTGGACGACGTACTGCTCCTTGACCGCGGCCGGATCGTCCACTCCGGTTCGTTGCACGAGTTCACGGCCGGCGGGCAGTTCCCGCTCGAGGAGCGGTTCTTCGAAGTGGTCGGAGGGATGACGTCATGAGTGGGCTCGTCCAAGCCTCCCGCGCCGAACTGACCAAGGTCACCACCGGCCGGGCCCTGATCGGCTCCCTGGCCGGCGGGGCGTTGTGGTGCGCTCTGACCGGCTACGGTTACTACACCCAGGGCCGCGACAACGCCGCCGCCATGGCCTCCGGCGCCGTGACCGGCGACATCATCCGTGGCTGGATGATGTTGCTGCTGTTCTCGGCGATCAGCTGCGCCCTCATCGTCACCCGTGAGGTCTCTGGCCAGACCCTCGCCCGCACCGTCCTCAGCTACGGCGGCCGGGGCCAGGTCTTCCTCACCAAGCTGGTGGCCGCAGTGTGCACCTCGGCCCTGTTCGCCGTGGTCGCCGCCGGCGGCGCCCTGGCCAACTACGCTCTGGCCGCCCGCTCCAGTGAGCAGGACCTGGTCTGGAACGGCGAGTGCACCAAGACCCTCCTCGGCACCGTGGTCTGCGTCATGCTGTCCGGGATGTTCGGGCTGATGGTCGGCTGGCTGGTGCGCAACCAGACGCTCGCCGTGATCACCGTGCTGGTGCTGATGCTCGGCATCGAACCGGCCGTGCAGCGCCTGGTTCCCGAGGTGGCGCAGTTCCTGTTCACCATTGCCCTCAGCTCGCTGTACCGGGACCCCAAGCCGGACCTGCTCCCGATCTGGGCGGCGTTCGCCGTGTCCCTGCTGTGGATCGTGCTACTCGCCGTGGCGGCACGCACCAACCTGCGCCGCAGGGACATCGGATGAGCCTTGCCCAAGTGCTGCGTCGGCGCTCCGCGGGGCCGTCCGAGCAGGACGACACCGCACACCTGGAGCGCCCGCGCCTCAACACGGCCATACGCGTGCACCCCCCGGCCGCGGACAGCGAGCCCTGGGTGGTGCAGCGCGGCGAGCACCAGTACTTCCGTATCGGTGCCGACCTGGCCAGGCTGGCCAGGGAACTCGACGGAACCGACGCACAGGGCATTGCCGAGCGTCTGGGCAGTCCGTGGACGCCGGAGCTGGTCCACCAGGCCGTCCGGTCGCTGGACAAGGCGCAGTTGCTCGCCGGGCGCGCCCAGGCCGAGCCCGGCGGCCGGCATCGCAAGATCCGGCGGGTGAAGTACGTACCGCCGCTGACCTTTCAGCTGGCCGTGCTGCGCTCGGGTGACGCCGCCGCGCGGCGGATCATCGGCCTGCGGCTGGCCTCGCCCCGGATGCTGGGGGGGCTCGTCGTGGTGCTCGCCGTGGCCGGCGCCTTCGTGCTCGCCGGACAGCACGCACACGTGGCGGCGGTGCTCGGCAGCCCCGTGTCGCTGACCACCCTGGGGACAGTCGTCGCCGGGGTGTTCCTCACCACCGTGGCTCACGAGTTCGGCCATGCCTGCCTGCTCGCCCACTACGGCGGGCGTCCGGGCCGGATGGGCGTGATGCTGTTCTACTTCTCGCCCGCGATGTTCTGCGACGTCTCCGACTCCTGGCGGCTCAACCACCTCCAGCGAGCCAAGGTTTCCATGGCGGGCATCGCGGTCCAGGCTGGGGTGAGCGGTGCCGCAGCCTGCGCCGCCGGTGTCGTGGGCCAGGGGCCCGCCGGCGACACGCTCATGCTGTTCTCTCTGGTGAACGCTGCCGCCGCGGTGATCAACCTCGTTCCGTTCGTCAAGCTCGACGGCTATATCGCCCTGATGAGCTACCTGAACCGGCCGAACCTGCGCGACGCCGCCCTGGGTTCGCTGCGCGAGGGTTTCGTCGCCTTGCTGTCCGGCCGCCCGTACCAGATCAAGGGGCCCGGCTGGCTGCCGTTGTTCGGCCTCGGTTGCATGGTCACCCCGCTGGTCCTCGTGGTCCGCGGACTCGGCCAGTGGCTGGACGCGCTGATGTCGCTCGGGTATTTCGGAACCCTGCTCTCCAGCCTGATCGCCGGCATGCTGTTGCTGATGGTCTTCAAGGCCGGCGCGGGCCTGGTGAAGTCCTTCCGCGGCAACCGGCCGCGCCCCGTGCGGCTCGCGATGCTCGCCGCCGTGGTCGTCGCTCTGGCGCTCGGCAGCACGCGGCTGCACCTGTCCAGCAGCCAGGTCGCCGCGTACGAGGCCCGCCGGGACGGCACGGTCCATCTCTACGTGCCCACCGGCGCCGAACTCCAGCCGGTGCGGACGGGCGACCGCGTCGAGCTGCAGAAGGCCGGAATGATGCTGCGTCACACGCTCGGCACCGCGATCATCAGCTCCCCCGACGCGCACCAGACCTCCATCCCGCTCGGCGGGCTGCTGCCGGTCACCACCGACAAGATCCGTGTCCAGGGCGAGCGTTACTCCCTCCGGCTCGACACACCGATGAAGCCGGGCCGCGGCAGCGCGCGGCTGCACTCCCGGTCGATGTCCCTCCCGCGCTGGGCGTACGAGCGCCTCGTGCTGCCGTTCGCGGCGCCGTTCCACTGACAGGGCAAAGACATGTACCTCACTTACCTTCAGTACTGCCTGCCGGGCTCGCCGTTCTACGAACAGCGCGACGTCGAGGGACAGGAGAGCCACTTCTCCCTGCACCGCGCAGAGCTGCCCGAGGGCTGGGTCCGTGACGTGCGCCCGGAGTGGATCATGTACTCCCGCGCTGACCTGACCATGCCGTGGCAGGGCTGGAAGATCCACGTCACTGCCACCGCCGGCAACGCCGAGCAACTCCTCGACCGCGTCTCGCAGTACTGCTTCGAGCGGCGTGTCCCCTTCAAGGCGTTGGCCGGCCTGTCCATGCTCAGTCAGCGCAACAGCAAGTACGCCGACCGCGGCGGCAGTGGCAAGTTCATCACCCTCTACCCGCCCACCAACGAGGCGCTGGGCACTGCCCTGCGCGAACTCGACGCGCTGATCGGCGGCAACGAGGGCCCGACGATCCTGTCCGACCTGCGCTACCACGAGGGCCCCCTCTACGTGCGCTACGGAGCCTTCGTCTCCCGCCGCATCACCGACGAGAGCGGTCGCCAGATCGAGTGCGTCGAGGACCCCGACGGCAAGCTCGTCCCCGACGAGCGCCGCCCCGGCTTCCACCCGCCGGACTGGGCCGAACTCCCCGAGGTGCTGCGGGAGTCACTGCGGGCGCGCGACGGCCGTCGGCTGGCCGACTTCCCCTACAGCGTCAGCCGCGCCCTGCACTTCTCCAACGGCGGCGGCGTCTACCTCGCCGAGCGCCAGGACAGCCCCGGACGGAAGATCCTGCTGAAGGAGGCGCGCCCGCACTGCGGCCTCGACGAGAGCGGCCGCGACGCCATCGCCCGCCTCGACACGGAGCGCGCCGCCCTCACCGACCTCGCCGGACTGCCCGGCGTACCGGCTGTCGACGCTTACGTGGACGGCGTCGAGCACAAGTTCCTCGGGCGCGAGTACATCGAGGGCCGCTCCCTCATAGACCTCGCCCTGGAGCGCAACCCCTTCATCAGCCAGGACGGTTCGCTGTCCCCCGAGACTTACGCCAAGTGGATCGCGGACGTCATCGGGCAGGTCACCCGGACCGTAGCGCGGATGCACGAGCGGGGCTGGATCTTCGGTGACCTGCATCCGGGCAACATCGTGGTCGACGAGGCGGAGCGGGTGCATTTCATCGACTTCGAGTCTGCCTCCCAGGACCTCGAGGGCTACCGGCAGACCATGGGCGTCTTCGGCTACCGGGCACCGACCGGGTACCAGGGCCGGGCGGTCGACCGGTACGCGCTCGGCTGCATGCGGATCGGGCTGCTGCTGCCGATGACCCGCCTGCTGTCCCTCGGTGCCGAGCGCGCCACCGATCTGAGCCGGGCCGCCGCCGAGCGGTTCGGCGTGGGGGAGGAGTATTTCGAGGGGGTGGCCGAGCAGTTGGCGCCATCCGGTGAGGTGTCCGAGACCGGGTCGGGGTCCGCGGCTGGGTCCGCGTTCCGGGGGGTGGCTGCGGCTGCGGACGCGGGCGTTCCCCTCCCCGCCGAGCCCGTGGCGGCGGTCGCGGTGTCAGCGCCGTCGGCCGAGGACGCCTTCGCGGTGGACCACCTCGCGGGCGCCCTGCGCGCCTGGCGCAGCCCGGAGCGGGAGGACCGCCTGTACCCCGGTGACATACGCCAGTTCCTTCAGCCGGGCGGCGGCCTCGGCCTCGCCTACGGTGCGACGGGCGTGCTGTGGGCTCTGCACCGCTGCGGTGGCGAGGTCGACCCCGAGGACCTGGACTGGCTGCGCCGCCGGGTGCACACCGCCGAGGACATACCGGTCGGCTTCCACTGCGGACTCGCGGGCATCGCCTACGCCGTACAGGAGTGGGACCCCGAGCTGGCCGCGTACTGCCAGGAACGCGCGGTGCGGTCGGCCGAGTCCGTTCGGGACCTGTCCCTCGGGTCCGGCTTGAGCGGACTGGGGGCGCACCTGCTGGACACCGGCGAGCTGGCGGCGGCCGGCCGTCTCGCCGCCCGGCTCACCGACTTGCTGCCGCCACAGCAGGACCGGATCGCCGCAGGTCTGGTCGACGGGGCGGCGGGCATCGCTGTGTTCGCGCTGCGTGCGGCCGTGGCGCTCGGCAACCCCGAGTACCGGCGATTGGCGGAGCGGCTGCTCGACCTGGAGGTGACCCGCTTCGGCTTCGCCTCCGGTGCCTCCCCGGTGACGGCTGCCTTCCCCGCCTTCGGCACCGGCATCGGCAGCGGCGCCCTCGGCCTCGGCCTCGGCCTGCACGATCACGTGCGTCTGACCGGCGACCACCGCTTCGCCGAGCCCCTGCGCCGGATCATCACTCTCGCCCAGCGCACCACGGCCGCGCACAACGGCCTGATGAACGGCCGTCTCGGCCTGATCCAGATGCTGCTCGCCATCGCCCCCGAGGAGCCCGCGTCACAGGCCGCGGTGCGGCGCGCCCTGGAGGAGGCCGCCTGGCACACCACCCCGCTTGGCCCGCACCGGATCGCCCTCGGCGACGAGGCGCTGAAGCTCTCCCTCGACCTTGGAACCGGCCTCGCCGGCCTCGTCGTCGCGGCAGCGGCGGCACGCGACGCGCGGTGCGCCCTGCCGCTGTGGGAGGGCCCGCGATGACTGATCAGGTGCTGTTCACTGTCATCTGCCCGACGTACAACCGCTCGGCGCGCATTCTGCCGACGCTGCGTTCCGCGCTCGCGCAGAGCGTCACCGACTTCGAGCTGCTGGTGCTTTCGGACGGCAGTACGGACGACACGGCCGAGGTGGCGGCACGGCTGGGCGACCCCCGCGTGCAGGTGATCGAGCTGCCGCACACCGGCCACCCGAGCGGCCCCCGGCAGGAGGGACTGCGCCGGGCCCGGGGAAAGTACGTCGCCTACCTCGACCACGACGACACCTGGCGCCCCGACCATCTGCACCAGCTGCACCGCCTGCTCGAGCAGGGTGCCGAACTCGCCGTCACCGGTTACACGGCCGTCGACGATGACGGCCGTGCAACCCGCCGCAGTGGCTGGTGGGACCTGTGCTGGCATCCTGAACTCCAGTATCTTGACCCGTTGTTCGAGCCCAGCCGCTTTGCGCACCGGCGCGGCCTCGCGGAGTCCGTCGGCGGCTGGCAGGTGACTTCCGGCCTTGAGGACTGGGATCTGCTGGTGCGGCTGGCCGAGGCCGGGCACCGCCCGCGTACCACCACCGCCCGTACCGTCTCCGTCTACGAGAGCGCCGTCACCCGACGCCACCGTGTCGCCCCCGGGCATTTCGCTCCGCTGCTGCACACCCGTGACGCCCGCCTCGCCCGCCGTATCCAGGAGGCGCTCGCGGACCCCGAGATCGGGCAGGCGCTGGACACCGCCGCGCAGCAGGACAGCCACGACCGCATCGAACGGCTCCGGGCCAGCCACGAGTTCGTCACGCCGCAGGGCTCGCCGGAGGCCCCCGGCCCCGAGGAGCTGCCGGCCGACGGCGGACGCGGCCCCGACCTGCTGATCGTCCCCCAGCGCGGCGGGGGCTACCTGCTCGCCGTCCCGGTGTTTCTCTCGACCCCGGAACACGCGCGGACCTTCGACACGCTGCTCCACCAGCATGCCGCCACGCAGCTTGCCGTGCTGCGGCGGCTGAAGAGTCGGCTGGCCGCCGAGTCGGCACGGGGAGTCGGACAGTGAAAGCTCTGGTCCTTGCCGGCGGCAGCGGCACCCGGCTGCGCCCGCTCACCCACTCCTCGGCGAAACAGCTCGTCCCCGTAGCCAACAAGCCTGTGCTCTTCTACGGCCTTGAGTCGATCGCCGAGGCGGGCATCACCGAGGTCGGGCTGATCGTCAACCCCGAGGCACAGGAGATCCGTGCCGCCGTCGGCGACGGGGAACGCTTCAGCCTGAACGTCACCTACCTCGTCCAGGAAGCGCCACTGGGCCTCGCGCACGCCGTCCGCGTCGCCCGCGATTTCCTGGGCGATGACGACTTTGTGATGTATCTGGGGGACAACTTCGTCGTCAGCGGCATCACCGACCTCGTCGACGCCTTCCGCGCCGAGCGCCCCGACGCCGGAATCCTGCTGACCAAGGTGAGCGATCCGACCGCCTTCGGCGTCGCCGAACTCAACACCGAGGGCCACGTCGTCGCCCTGGAGGAGAAACCAGCCCACCCGCGCAGCGACCTCGCCCTTGTCGGTGTCTACCTCTTCACCCCGGCCGTCCACGAGGCCGTCGCTGCCATCACGCCCTCGGCCCGCGGCGAACTGGAGATCACCGACGCACTTCAGTGGCTGATCGACCACGGCCGCACGGTGCGCTCCACCCACATCACCGGTTACTGGAAGGACACCGGCAACGCCTCCGACATGCTGGAGGTGAACCGCTCCGTCCTGGACACCCTCGCCGCCCGCGTCGAGGGCACGGTGGACGCAGCCTCCGAGCTCATCGGTCCCGTGGTCGTCGAGGCCGGCGCCATGGTGATCCGCTCCCGTGTCGAAGGCCCCGTGGCCATCGGTGCCGGCACTGTCGTACAGGACTCCCGCATCGGCCCGCACACCTCGATCGGACCCGCCTGCACAGTGGCGGACAGTTCGATCAGGTACTCCATCGTCCTGAACAATGCCCGCATCGAGGGTGCCGGTCCCCTCTGCTCCTGCCTCATCGGCAGGTACGCCACGGTGGCCCCAGCCGCTACGGCGCCCCACTGCCTGATTCTCGGTGACCACAGCGAGGTGTGGCTCAGCCCATGAAAATCCTCGTCACCGGCGGCGCCGGTTTCATCGGCTCCGCCTACGTACGTCGCCTGCTGCGCGAGCCCGGCCCTGTCGAGGTCACCGTCCTCGACGCCCTCACGTACGCCGGGAACCCGGACAACCTGGCGGAATTCTCCAGTGACCCCCGCCTGAGCTTCGTCCACGGCGACATCTGCGACGCGCCGCTGGTGCGCCGGCTGCTTCCCGGACACGAGCACCTCGTGCACTTCGCCGCCGAAAGCCACGTCGACCGGTCCATCGAGGACTCGGGCGCCTTCACCCGTACCAATGTCCTCGGCACCCAGGTGCTCCTGGACGAGGCGGTCCGCGCCGGAACCGCCGTCTTCGTCCACGTCTCCACCGACGAGGTGTACGGCTCCGTCACCGAGGGTGCCTGGGACGAGGGCCAACCGCTGGCGCCCAATTCCCCATACGCCGCCTCGAAGGCCGCTGCCGACCTGCTGGCCCTCGCCCATCACCGCACCCACGGACTCGACGTCCGCGTTACCCGCTGCTCCAACAACTACGGTCCCCGGCAGTACCCCGAGAAGATCATCCCGCTCTTCGCCGCCCGTCTTCTGACCGGCCGCGACGTCCCCCTGTACGGCGTGGGCGCGCAGATCCGCGAGTGGCTGCACGTGGACGACCACTGCCTCGGCGTCGACCTGGTCCGCGCCGAGGGACGCGCCGGCCGCGTCTACCACCTCGGTGGAGGCACCGAGCTGACCAACCGTGAGCTCACCGCACGGCTCCTCGCCGCGTGCGGCGCCGACGCCGACCGGATCGAGTACGTCGCCGACCGCAAGGGCCACGATTTCCGCTACGCCCTCGGCTGGACCCGCGCCCGCACCGAACTCGGCTACCGCCCCGTCCACGACTTCGACACCGGCCTCATCGCCACTGTCGCCTGGTATCGGGCGAACCCCCAGTGGTGGGCGGGCCGGACCGCCGCGACGTGAGGGCCGGGGGCACGGCGGACGGTCTTGGGCTCGGGACGGACACCGCAGGTGCGCCCCTTTCCGTGCTGATCACGGGCGCCTACGGCATGCTGGCCACGGACCTGGTGCCGTTGCTGCGGGCGGCCGGACACCGCGTCCTGGCGCAGGGCCGCCAGGCCCTCGACATCACCGACCCGGCGCAGATCCGGCGCGCACTGGGCCGACACCGTCCGCAGGCCGTGGTCAACTGCGCCGCCCACACCGCCGTGGACCTCGCCGAGAACGATCCGCAGAACGCCATGCTGATCAACGCCGAAGGCCCCCGTCTGCTGGCCGAGGCGTGCGCGGACCTCGGTGCCCGCTTGGTGCACCTCTCCACCGACTACGTCTTCGCCGGCGACACCACCGTCCCGTACGCCGAGGACGCACCGCCCGGCCCCCGTACCGTCTACGGCCGGAGCAAGCTTCTGGGCGAGCAGGCCGTGCTGCGCACCCTGCCCGATACCGGCTGCGTGGTCCGCTGCTCCTGGCTCTACGGCAACGGTGGCCCCAACTTCGTCACCACCATGCGCCGCCTGGCCGCCGAGCGCCCGTACGTCGAAGTCGTCGACGACCAGTACGGTCAGCCGACCTGGACGCATGATGTGGCCCAGAGTCTGGCCCTCCTCCTGTCCGCCCCGCCGCTGAGCGGCGTGCTGCACGCCAGCAACCGCGGCGAGACGAACTGGCACGGTCTGGCCCGCGAGGTTTTCACCCTGCTTGGCGCTGACCCCGCCCGGGTGCGACCGGTGTCCACCGCCGCCGTGCCCCGGCCTGCCCCCCGCCCCATGCGCTCCACCCTCGGCCACGGACGCTGGGCCGCCCTCGGCCTGCCCGCTCCCCGGCACTGGCGAACGGCACTGCACGCGGCCTGGCCCCTGCTGGGTGAGCGCTGACCACCTACGGAGACACGGAGACCCGATGAGGGAACTGGCCGTCGAAGGCGCCTGGGTGCACACTCCCCGCCTGCACCGCGATGACCGCGGCAGCTTTCACGAGGCATACCGTGCAACGGAGTTCGCCGAGGCCGTCGGTCACCCGCTGCACCTCGCCCAGGCGAACGTCTCGGTCTCCCGCCGAGGCGCCCTGCGGGGCATCCACTACGCCGAGGTCCCGCCCGGACAGGCCAAGTACGTCACCTGCCTGAGCGGAGCCGTCTACGACGTCGCCGTGGATCTCCGCCTCGGCTCGCCGAGCTTCGGCACCTGGGAGGCGGTGGAACTCAGCGAGCACAACCGTTCCTCGCTGTACCTCGCCGAGGGCCTCGGCCACGCCTTCCTCGCGCTCACCGACGATGCGACGGTGATGTACCTGTGCTCCGAGGGCTACAACCCCTCGCGCGAGCACGGCATCCACCCCTTCGACCCCGACCTCGCCATTCGCTGGCCGGACCCGTCGCAGGCCATCCTCTCGGCCAAGGACGCCGCCGGCCCCACCCTCGCCGAGGCGACAGCCTCCGGCCATCTGCCGCGATACCGGCAATAGCGCCGTGACCTGGCGTGGGATGGTGCCGACGCCGAAGCGCATTTGGTGGGCAGGTGATGTTGTCACTTCATCCTGGACTGCCCTGGATGACTGCATGCTCTCCGCCTGCCACATCGTTGAGGACCGGGCGCTCGGCAGGGCCTTTACCCACACGAGGGTGTGCTGGCCTTCGGCGGCCCCGTGCTGCTGCTTGTCAGCGCGCTCGGTTCGGTGCTGGTGAACACGGTTCGGTGTCGTCGGGCCATGGCGGACGCTGAGCCGCGCTGGGTGGTGGAAGGCCGTGTTCCCAGGGGCTCACCAAGCGCTTCGCCGGGGACCAATGGCGCGCCGTCGATCTCGTCCGCACGCGGGGCCGCGCCGGGCGTACGTACAAGATCGGTCACAGGCGCAACCGGCCACGACGCGGACAGGCCCGGCACACCTGAACACATGGGTGTGCCGGGCCTTCCCCTTGTGTACCGCCCCGCCCGTCAGGCCGTCGGCGCCCCCGTCAGCACCTCCACCCGCCCCGAATCGAGCGAGTAGTACGCGCTGACGACAGCCAGCTCGCCCTTCTTCACCAGCGGCCCCAGATCCTTGTTGGACCGCAGGTCGGCCGAGGTCTGCTTGATGTGCACGCGGGTCATGGCGTCGACCGGGTCCGCGTGCTTCTCCTTGGCGATCACCTCGTACGCGGGGCGCAGCGCCTCGGCGATCGACTGCAGGTTGCCGGGCAGCGGCTTGTTGTCCTTCAGTGCCTTGTGCGCCGCCTTGACCGCGCCGCAGCGCTGATGGCCGAGTACGACGATCAGCGGGGTGCCGGAGGTCATGGGCCCGTACTCGACGGAACCCGTGACCACGTCGCCGACCACCTGTCCGCCGGTGCGCATCACGAACAGGTCCCCGAGCCCGGTGTCGAACAGCAGCTCCGGCGGCACCCGGGAGTCGATGCAGGAGAGGATCACACCGAACGGATCCTGCTCCTCGGAGACGAACTCACGCCGACGGGGATCCCGGTCCGGGTGCTGAAGCTTCCCGTCCACCCAGCGCTCGTTGCCCTCCATGAGCCTCGCGAACGCCGCCCACGGCGAGTCCGGCCGCTCGCCCGCGGCCGGTGGCGTGGTGGGAGCCTTCTTCTCCGCCCCCGCGGCCGGAGTCGCGCCCGTCGCCGCGCCTCCGTCCGACTTCGACGAACAGCCGGTGAGGAGCGCGGCCGCGGTGGCCGCCAGCCCTCCGGTGAGAATGGCCCTGCGCTGTGGTCGCACAGCACTGCCCATGTGTCTTTCCCCTTCCAGTGTGGTGCGGGAACGCCACTCTGGCGGGCCGTCGGTTAGCGCCTGTACAGCCCAGATGCAGGGCGAAAGAAGCGCTCAGCCAATTCACCCGGCGTCACATCGGGTGACGCCGGGTAACCCGGGCTGAGCAGGGCCGAGCCAGGCCGATAATCCTCACTCGTACGGGCGGCGCGGCTCGACGCCGACTGGAACTCGACGCCGACTGGAAGCAGCCTCAGACGAGCAGGTCGTCCACGCGTGCTTCGCCCTCGCGGTACCGGCGCGCGATCTCCGCGCCGCAGTCGTCGGCCGTCCGCTGCAACTGGCGGCGCCGGCGCGAGACCTGCTGCTCATACCGGACGAGGCGGGCCATCGCGGTGTTCAGCTCCAGATCCGTACGGGCCCCGAGGTCGGACAGCTCCACCTCCGCGAGCATGTCCGCGGCCTGCCGCCGGTACTCCTCGCTGTGCGGCGTACCGAGCGTGACATGCCGGGCCGACGACCGCTGCCGTGCGGGCATGTCCGTGAGGATCTCCGACAGCCGCTCCACGACGGAAGAGACGGAGGAGGAGGAAGAGGAGGAAGAGGCCGATGAGCCTGCCGGTTCTCCCTCGTCAAGCGGTGCCGCGGCGGACGACCGGTCCCCGGCCCGGGCGGGTTCGGCCCGTCGCCCGAGTTCCGCCCGCAGGATGTCGATCCGCCCCTGGACGAGCCGCCGTACATAGCTGAGATCCGCCTCGTCCCGCTGCGCGCCGCGCCGCATGGTCCGCAGCTCGGGCAGCCCCAGCCCCGACAGATCGCGCTCGACCGGCGGGCTGTCCGTGCGCTGCGCGGGCGGACGCACCCCCGCGATGGCCCCCGCGACCGCAGCTGGTGACTGCCCCATACCCGATGTGCTCATGGTGCTCATATGCCTCAACCGTCCCCTCGACCGGCGTGTGGATGCATCGTGCCAGCTCCATCGGCTGCTATGAGCCGGAGTGCACCCGATACGCCCCAGATGGAGGCTTAAGGAGTGATAAACAGACCTCAGAGAACCCCCTACGGAGGTCAAGCCGACGCACGGCATGATGGTCCGTATGCGTGCGGTGGTGCAGAGGGTTGACGGCGCGAGTGTGGTCGTCGACGGCGAGACGGTCGGTGAGATCGACGGCGAGGGGCTGTGCGTCCTGGTGGGCGTCACCCACGAGGACACCAAGGAGAAGGCGGCCCAACTGGCCCGAAAACTCTGGTCGATCCGGATGCTGGACGACGAGAAGTCGTGCAGCGACATCGACGCGCCGCTGCTCGTCATCAGCCAGTTCACGCTCTACGGCGACGCCCGCAAGGGCCGCCGCCCCACCTGGAACGCCGCCGCCCCCGGCGACATCGCCGAACCCCTCGTGGACGAGGTCGTCGCCCAGCTCCGTGCCCTGGGCGCGACGGTGGCGACGGGCCGCTTCGGCGCCAAGATGCGCGTATCGCTGACGAACGACGGCCCGTTCACGGTCCTGCTCGAGATGTGACCCTGCTGAGGCCCTACACCTCGACGACGGCCTCCTGCGAGGCAGCCGTCGCCTCGGCCATCAGCGGTGCGTCGACCGGCACGTTCCGCTTCACCAGCGCCAGGGCGATCGGACCGAGCTCGTGATGGCGTACGGACGTCGTGATGAAACCGATCTTGCGCCCGTCCGGGCCCTCCTCCGCGAGCCGGATCTCGGTACCGTGCGGCGGCAGGTGCACCTCGCTGCCGTCGAGGTGGAGGAAGACCAGCCGCCGCGGCGGCTTGCCCAGATTCTGGACGCGGGCGACGGTCTCCTGCCCCCGGTAGCAGCCCTTCTGCAGATGCACCGCCGTCCCGATCCAGCCCAGCTCGTGCGGAATGGTCCGGTGGTCGGTCTCGAACCCGAGCCGCGGCCGGTGCTGCTCGACGCGCAGCGCCTCGTACGCCAGGATCCCGGCGACGGGCCCGCTCGTCGCCGCGTACGACTCCAGATCGCCGCGCGGCAGGAACAGATCACGCCCGTACGGCATCTCCCGTACGACGCCCCCGTCCGGCACCTCGGCGATGGAACCGGCCGGCAGATGCACGACCGCGAACTCGCTTGTCCGGTCCGCGACTTCGACCCGGTAGAAGAACTTCATCGACTCCAGGTACGCGATCAGCGCCTCCTGCGTACCCGGCTCCACATGGGCCCAGGTGGTCGTCCCGTCGTCGACGAGATACAGCGCGTGCTCGATATGGCCGTTCGCGGAGAGGACCAGCGCCTCGGTGGCGTGGCCGGGCGGGAGGTCGGAGACGTGCTGGGTGAGCAGCAGGTGCAGCCAGCTGAGCCGGTCGTCGCCGGTGACGGTGATGACGCCGCGGTGCGAGAGGTCGACGAAACCCGTGCCGTCGGCGAGGGCACGCTGTTCGCGGAACAGGTCGCCGTAGTGCGCGGCGACGCCTTCGTCCACGCCCTCGGCGGGCACGGCACCGGGCAGAGACAGCAGAGGGCTCTTCATGGGCATACACCCTACGACCGAGTAGTTGCGTGTTTTATTTCCTGCTCGCGCTCTTGCCCGTGCAGTCCTCGCACCGGCCGAAGATCGCGAAGTGCTTCATATCGGTGTCGAACCCGAAGCTCTCCCGCAGCTGCGCCGTGAAATCGGCGGCGACCGACACATCCGCCTCGATGACGTTCCGGCAGTCCCGGCACACCAGGTGGAGGTGGTGATGACGGTCCGCGAGATGGTACGTGGGCGCCCCGTGCCCGAGGTGGGCGTGCGAGACGAGCCCGAGCTCCTCCAGGAGCTCCAGCGTCCGGTACACGGTGGAGATGTTGACCCCCGACGCCGTCTTCCGGACTTCCACGAGGATGTCGTCGGGCGTCGCATGCTCCAGCGAGTCCACAGCCTCCAGCACAAGCTGCCGCTGCGGCGTCAGCCGGTACCCGCGCTGCCGCAGATCACTCTTCCAGTCAGTGCCTTCGGCACTGCTTCCGGTGCTTCCGGTACTGCTCTGAGTGCTCACCACACTGGAAAGTCTATGGCTACTTGAAGAAGGCGATCCCGTCGTCCGGCATGTCGTCCGGGAGGGCCTTGGCCCAGCGTTCGACATCCTCCGGCGACACGACCTTCTTGAGCTGGGCGGACATGTAGGGGCGGAGCGGCACCTCGGGGGTCTGCTTCTCGCCGACCCACATGAGGTCGCTCTTGACATAGCCGTACAGGCGCTTGCCGCCGCTGTACGGGCCCGAGGCCGCCGTACGCGCGACCGCGTCCGTCGCCAGGTCGATCTGCGGCTTCTTGTCGGCCAGCTCGCCGTACCAGACCTCGACGACACCGTCGTCGCGGACCATCACGACCTCGACCTTGCGGTCGGCGTCGATGCGCCAGTAGCCGGTCTCGGTCTCCAGCGGCTTCACCTTGTTGCCCTCGGAGTCCAGGACCCACGTACGCGAGCGGTACTCCAGGAAGTCCCGCCCGTCGTGGCTGAAGCTGACTTCCTGGCCGAAGTTGCACTTTTCGGCACCGGGGAAGTCATGGACACCCGCGCCGGTCCAGTTGCCGAGCAGGAAGGCGAGGGGGACCAGGTCCTTGTGGAGGTCGGACGGGATCTCGATCATGATCAGCTCAGAAGTCTCGTACGTGGGTGAATGGGGGCGTCCGTGACGGCGCTCAGCGCTGGCCCTGGTACAGCTTCTTCACGGTCAGCCCGGCGAAGGCGAGGACGCCGACGCAGACCAGGATCAGCAGAACCTCGAAGAAGATCTCAAGCACAGGGTGCTCCTTGAATGAGCGGGGTTGGGCGTAGGGCCCGTACACAGAGCCGGGCTCCAGCTTACGCGGCCGTACTTCGGCGCTCGGTGTGAGGTCGCTCGCGAGGGACCGCGTGAGGTGCCGCGACTAGGCTTCCCCCATGGCGAAGAAGCTCGTGATCAAGGTGACGGCCGGGGCGGACGCTCCCGAGCGGTGCTCGCAGGCGTTCACGGTGGCGGCGGTCGCCGTGGCCAGCGGGGTGGACGTCTCGCTCTGGCTGACCGGCGAGTCGGCGTGGTTCGCACTGCCGGGCAAGGCCGCCGAGTTCGAGCTGCCGCACGCGGCTCCGCTCCCCGACCTGCTCGAATCGGTACTGGCCGGCGGCCGGCTCACGCTCTGCACGCAGTGCGCGGCCCGGCGCGACATCACGGAGAAGGACGTGATCGAGGGCGTACGGATCGCGGGGGCGCAGGTCTTCGTGCAGGAGGCGCTGGCGGACGACACCCAGGCGCTCGTCTACTGACCTGTCTGACCTGTCTCGGTCCACAGGCAGAACGGGTGCCCGGAGGGGTCCAGCAGCACCCGTACGTCGTCCTGCGGCTGATAGTCGGCGAGCGTCGCGCCCGCTGCGACGGCCCGCGCGGTCTCGCCCTCCAGGTCGTCGACCTCGATGTCGAGGTGCAGCATCATCTGCTGGTCGCCGGGTTTGCGCGTGGGCCAGACGGGCCGGACGTACTCCGGCTCGGTCTCGAAGGCGAGCGAGACGCCGTCCCCGCTCCCGCCCGGGGGCCCGGTGAGTACCCAGCCAGGCTCCTCCGCACGTACCTCGTACCCGAGCAACCGCACGTAAAAATCGGCCAGTTGATGCGCGTCGTGCGCATCGAGCACCACGGTGGAGACCTTCGTACGCGTCATGGGCCAGTTCTAGCGGCGACGCTTCTTACCGTCGAGTCCTACCGTCCAGGCCGCCGCTTTTTGCCGTCCAACTCGTCCCACCACTCGTCGGACTTCGGGTCTCCGGAGGGGTCGTCCCACCAGCGGTCCTCCGGTCCGCGCCGGTTGGCGACCATGGCGGCGAGCGGCGGAATCACCATCGCCACGACGCACATCCCGATGGCCACGGGCATCGACCAGAGCCGTACGACTCCCCAGGCCAGGACGAAGAGGCCGATGCACGTGCCCATCATGGCGAAGTAGGCGTGCCGCCGTCGTGCGTACATATGTCCAGCGTAGGCCCGGAGTTCCGGGCAAGCCGAAGGGCCGCACCCCAACCAAAAGTGGTGGCGTCCAACTCCCAGGGGTGCGGCCCTTCGGTCCTTCATACGGCGCGTGCCGTACGACCGTTCAAACAGCGATCAGCCGGCGTTCAGACGGCGATCGCGACCTCGGCCAGCCCGCCGGTCTGGGCGACGACCGTGCGGTCCGCCGTTCCGCCCGGGACCAGGGCGCGTACGGTCCACGTGCCCTCGGCCGCGTAGAAGCGGAACTGTCCGGTCGCCGAGGTCGGGACCTCGGCGGTGAACTCGCCGGTCGAGTCAAGGAGGCGGACGTAGCCGACCACGGGCTCGCCGTCCTTGGTCACCTGGCCCTGGATGGTGGTCTCACCGGGCTTGATCGTCGAGGCGTCGGGGCCGCCGGCCTTCGCTCCACACATGTGCTGCTCCTGAGAGTCTGAGAGGTAGTTGAAAGGTCGGGGGCTTACTTGTTGGCGCCGAGCTCGATCGGCACGCCGACGAGGGAGCCGTACTCGGTCCAGGAACCGTCGTAGTTCTTGACGTTCTCGACGCCGAGCAGCTCGTGCAGGACGAACCAGGTCAGGGCCGAGCGCTCACCGATGCGGCAGTACGCGATGGTGTCCTTGGCGAGGTCGACCTGCTCCTCGGCGTAGAGCTCCTTGAGCTCGTCGTCCGACTTGAAGGTGCCGTCGTCGTTGGCGTTCTTGGACCACGGGATGTTGCGGGCGCTCGGCACGTGGCCGGGGCGCTGCGACTGCTCCTGCGGCAGGTGGGCCGGGGCGAGCAGCTTGCCGCTGAACTCGTCGGGCGAGCGGACGTCGACCAGGTTCTGGGCGCCGATCGCGGCGACGACGTCGTCACGGAAGGCACGGATCGAGGTGTCCTGCGGCTTGGCCTTGTACTCGGTCTTCGGGCGGTTCGGCACCTGGGCGCCGTCGACGAGGTCACGGGAGTCCAGCTCCCACTTCTTGCGGCCGCCGTCGAGGAGCTTGACGTTCTCGTGGCCGTACAGCTTGAAGTACCAGTAGGCGTACGAGGCGAACCAGTTGTTGTTGCCGCCGTAGAGGACGACCGTGGTGTCGTTGGCGATGCCCTTCTCCGACAGGAGCTTCTCGAAGCCGTCCTGGTCGATGAAGTCACGGCGGACCGGGTCCTGGAGGTCCTTGGTCCAGTCGATGCGGATCGCGTTCTTGATGTGGTTCTTGTCGTACGCGGACGTGTCCTCGTCCACCTCGACGACGGCCACACTCGGGTCGTCCAGGTGCTCCTGGACCCAGTCCGCGTCAACCAGGACGTCGCTGCGGCTCATTCTGTTTCTCCTCCGGGGCAGTTACGGCGGGGCGGTACGTCGATGAGTGGGTGCGGCACGCGCAGGACAGCAGGGCGTACGTGGCGCACGGGGGTGGCCCTGACCTGGTGAGCGCGTCAAAGGGCCCGGGGATCGCGGAAGACGGCGCTTCCGCTCAGAAGGTGCGACAGAGCATGGCGGCGACACGGCACAGGTCTACTGCCCGCCGCTTCGTCAGATCCGCCTGCTGTCGCTTCATGGGGTCGATCGTAGGGAGGGTGAGGCTGGCATGTCACCGGCGTGTCGGATGATGAGACGCGATTGTCCGCGATACGGGATGGAGGAGCGGGCGGAGTGGCGTTCGGTCGCGTTCGTACGGGGCATTGCAGACCCGCCGTCTTCACCACATCTGCTTCGCGGACGCGGGTGTCTCGCCTTTCGGACAGCGACCGTCCATCGAGGTATCGAGAGGTCGCGTGCTTGTGCCGCAGGCCCGCATCGATTGCCGTCCTGCCCGGTGCCGTCCTACCCGGCGAGCGTGACGTCCGAACCCTTCACCGTGATGTCCACGCCGTTCGGGGCCGCCTCGACCTTGTCGAGCTTGATGCCGCCGGGGAGGCCGTCGATGCGCTGCTGGAAGTCGGTGACCGTGCGGGCCTTGTCCTCGGCGAGCTGGACGCCGAGGTCGGGGAGCGAGTCGGCGCGTGCCCTGACGACGTCTCCCTCGACGCTGACCGTGCTCAGTACGGAGACGGGCTGGGGGAGCTTGGTGCCGAGCACGGTGGCCTCGACCTCGACCTTGATCTTGCCGTTGCCGCCGTCGGAGAGGCCGACGACCTCGGCGGTGACTCCGCTCGCGAGCTGTACGGGTTCGGACTTGGCGGCCTTGAGGAGTTCGTCGTACGTGATCGTGGCCGTGCCGGTGGCCGAGTCGGCGGTGGCGGAGCTGTAGTCGCCGGAGAAGGCGACGCCGCGCATCTGGGCGGTGAGGTCGTCGATACGGATCTTGTCGGGGCCGGTGTTCTGGGCGGTGCCGCCGGTGTCCGCCTCGTAGTTCTGGATGCCGACCTCTATCTCGTCGAGTTCGCCGCCGACGATCTGGGTGAGGAAGGGGAAGCCCTTGATCGACACGTCGGGGGTGCTGGCCAGGCCCTCGCTGGTCTTCAGCTGCTCCGCGGCCTCGTCCTCGGCGAAGCCGACGACTACGCGGTCGGCGATGACGAAGAGTCCGCCGAGAATGACGGCGACGATCAGGAGTATTCGCAGTGCGCGCATGTCTTGGTGTTCCCCCACCTCGGCATCGACGGCCTCTGGTGGCCGTCGAGCGAGGGTAACTCGGGTGGGGGGTTGGGGGG
>NZ_JAAKZX010000132.1 GCF_011045025.1 Streptomyces ureilyticus | reverse complement strand
CCCGTACTCCCCAACCCCGCGATCCCACCCGGAACCATGAACCCCGTACCCCTGCCCCGTCCCATACACCGGCTCAGCCGGAGCCTGTCTCGGGGCCGGAGCCTGGCTCGGAACCGGATTCGGACCCGCAGCCGGAGTCGAAGCCGCATTCGGTCCCGGAGCCGCATTCGGCGCCGCAGCCGGATTCGGGTTCGGAGCCGGAGACGGCGCCGCCGCCTGCGGCACAACCCGCGCCGGACGCGCATGCGTCTGCGTGTCCCACGTCTGCCCCTCCCACTGCTGGGTCTGGTGCTGCGCGTCCTCGTCGGACGGCTGCTGCCCGGGCCAGCGGGGCTGCTGCTGATGGGCGCCGTGCCCCTCAGGGGAGCCGTACCCCTCGGGGGAGCCGTGGCCCTCATGGGCGCCGTGCCCCTCAGGGGAGCCGTGGCCCTCAGGGGAGCCGTGGCTCTCGGCTTCGCTCGAGCGGGGGGACCCCCACTGCTGGTTGCTCATGATGTGCTCGTCACCCTCCTGCGAACGGCGGGAGCACCTCGACCGTGCCGCCCTCGGCCAGCCGTACCGTCTCATGTCCGCGGGTGCCCACGGGGTCACCGTCGATGAGGAACGAGCATCGCCGCAGGACGCGGACGAGTTCGCCGGGGTGTCGTTCGCGCGCCGCGTCGAGCGCTTCGGCGAGGGTCTCCGCTTCGTACGGCTCCTCGGCGACGCCGGCGGCGGCCTTGGCGGCGGCCCAGTAACGCACCGTGCCCTGTGCCATCAGGTTCCTCGATCAGTGAGTCAGAGTGAGTCAGTCGGTAACTGTCATTCGTTGCGGTCGGCACGGCCAGGCTAGCCCGCTGCCGAAGCCGCCCACGCACCGATCCGCCCCAGCAGCGCATCGTCCGCCGCGTGTTCCGCGTGCCCCATGCCCGCCTCCAGCCACAGCTCGGCGTGGTCCTCGCCCGCGGCGGCCAGCATCCGGGGGTGGTCCAGCGGGAAGTAGCCGTCGAGTTCGCCGTGGACGATGAGCAGGGGTGTGGGGGCGATCAGCGGGACCGACTCGACCGGGGAGAGCGGTACCGGGTCCCAGTCGCGGTGGTGGATCCGGGTGCGCAGGCCGTAGCGGCTGATCGTGCGGCCGAGCGGGCGGGTCACCACCCAGTGCAGTCGGCGCATGGGCTTCGTACCGCGGTAGTACCAGCGGGCGGGGGCGCTCACCGACGCCACCGCGTCCGTATACGCTCCCGTGCGCCCCACCTGTTCCTGAGCGGGTCCGTGGGCGGGCCCCCGGCGGTGCATCGCCGCGTGCCGGAGCACCACGGATCCGCCCATCGAGAAGCCGACCGTGGCGACGCGGGTGTGGCCGAGCTCTCGTGCCCAGGCGACCGCCGCCGCCAGGTCGAGCACCTCCCGGTCGCCCACCGTGGAGAGACCGCCGGAGGCCCCGTGGCCCCGGAAGGAGAACGTGACGACGGCCGCGTGCTCGGCGAGGAGGCCTGCCACCCGGCGTACGTGTGGCCGGTCGAGATCCCCGGTGAAGCCGTGCGCGACGACGATCGCGAGCTCGCCGGAAGTCGCCCTGAAATGACCGCCGGAAAGATCGCCGGAAAGATCGCCGGAGAGCTCGGAAGGGGACGCTGACGTGCCCTTTCCGGGCTCGTACAGGGCGTCGATCGTGACCCCGTCGACCGTGCGCAGAAACGTACGCCGCTCGGCTCGCGGGGCCGTCTCAGCTAGTGGACGATTGAAAGATCGCGTCACATGACCTGCCGGACCTTGGTTCATGTGGGCTATTCTGCTGGGCAGGAAGGACTCGGGCAGCGTAGCCCCCGGGTCCTTTTGCGCTTTCTGGAGCGATGTATACGAACGCTGTATACGGCGCGAAAGTACGACGTGAAAGCACGAGCCGCGGCGCCCGGGGGCGCGGGAGCCGCACAGAGTTCGAAGCAGTGCCGTAAACGTCCTCGCAGGGACCGAGGAGGAACCAGACGTTATGGGCGAGCGAACCATGCACGACCGTAGGACGACCCGGGTAGGTGGGACACGATGAGTTCTCTGCTGCTCCTGACCAATGCCCTTCAGCCGTCGACGGAGGTGCTTCCCGCCCTCGGCCTGCTTCTGCACAACGTGCGCGTGGCTCCGGCGGAAGGCCCCGCTCTCGTCGACACCCCTGGTGCCGACGTCATCCTCATCGACGGCCGCCGTGATCTGCCCCAGGTGCGCAGCCTGTGCCAGCTGCTGCGGTCGACCGGCCCCGGCTGTCCGCTGATCCTCGTCGTGACGGAGGGCGGTCTCGCGGCCGTCACCGCCGACTGGGGCATCGACGACGTGCTGCTCGACACCGCCGGTCCGGCGGAGGTCGAGGCGCGGCTGCGGCTGGCCATGGGCCGCCAGCAGATCGTCAACGACGACTCCCCCATGGAGATCCGTAACGGCGATCTGTCCGTCGACGAGGCCACCTACAGCGCCAAGCTCAAGGGCCGGGTCCTGGACCTGACCTTCAAGGAGTTCGAGCTGCTGAAGTATCTGGCCCAGCACCCTGGTCGCGTTTTCACCCGCGCCCAGCTCCTCCAGGAGGTCTGGGGCTACGACTACTTCGGTGGTACGCGCACGGTCGACGTGCACGTACGGCGGCTGCGCGCGAAGCTCGGTCCGGAGCACGAGTCGCTGATCGGGACCGTCCGGAACGTCGGTTATCGATTCGTTACGCCCGAGAAACTGGACCGCACCGCGACCGAGCCGAAGGCCCCGGCAGACCGGCCAAAGCCGGAGGATGCGGACGAGACGGCGCACCTGGACGCCGCCTCGGACGCCGGGCTCACGGCGGAGGCCGAGGAAGCCGCCGTACGCCCTGCCCAGAGGTAGGTCCATCCGCGTAGACTCCGCGCGTGGCCAAGGTGACTCGGGATGATGTGGCGCGACTGGCGGGTACTTCCACCGCCGTCGTCAGCTATGTCATCAACAACGGACCCCGGCCGGTCGCCCCGGCCACGCGCGAGCGCGTTCTCGCCGCGATCAAGGAGCTGGGGTACCGGCCCGACCGGGTTGCCCAGGCCATGGCCTCGCGGCGGACCGACCTCATAGGCCTGATCGTGCCGGACGCGCGCCAGCCGTTCTTCGGCGAGATGGCGCACGCGGTCGAACAGGCCGCCTCCGAGCGCGGAAAAATGGTGCTCGTCGGCAACTCCGACTACGTCGGCGAGCGCGAGGTCCACTATCTGCGGGCCTTCCTCGGCATGCGGGTCTCCGGGCTGATCCTGGTCAGCACATCCCTGAACGATCTGGCCGCCGCCGAGATCGAGGCCTGGGACGCCCGGGTCGTGCTGATGCACGCGCGGCCCGAGGCGATCGACGACGTCGCGGTGGTGACGGACGACATAGGCGGCGCCCACCTCGCCACCCGCCACCTCCTGGAGCACGGTTACGAGTACGTCGCCTGTCTGGGCGGCGTCGCGGAGACCCCCACCGTCGGCGACCCGGTCTCCGACCATGTCGAGGGCTGGCGGCGCGCGATGCACGAGGCCGGGAAGTCCACGGAGGGTCGCCTCTTCGAGGCGCTCTACAGCCGTTACGACGCGTACCAGGTCGGCCTGAAGCTGCTGGCCGGGCCGCAGCGGCCGCCCGCGATCTTCTGCTCCACCGACGACCAGGCGGTCGGTGTCATGCGGGCGGCGCGTGAGTTGCGGATCGATGTGCCGGGGGAGCTGGCGGTCGTCGGCTTCGACGACATCAAGGAAGCGGCGCTCACTGATCCGCCGATGACGACGGTCGCCTCGGACCGGTCGGCTATGGCGCGCGCCGCCGTCGACCTCGTCCTCGACGACGGGGTGCGGACCGTGGGCTCTCGCCGGGAGCGGTTGAAGCAGTTTCCTTCGCGGCTGGTTGTGCGGCGGTCTTGTGGGTGCGAGTAGCTCCGCCGGTTAGCGCCGTTTTTTCGGGTGCGGCTCCGTTGTGGCTGGTCGCTCCCCCACTCTCAGCTTCGTTCGAGCGGGGGGACCCCCATCGCGGCGGAGCCGCATGAGGTGACAGCCCCGCGCCCCCTTGCGGGGCGCTTTTATATCGGGCAAACGCGGTTCTAGCGGGCTTCTCAGGAGGGACTCAGGGAGCTCTCATAGTTGCGGGTCAAGCTCTGAGTCATGACCGAGAGCTTCCGCCACAACGGCGAGTACCCCCAGGGCGAACAGCAGCAGCAGTCCGCGTACTCCCAGCAGGAGCACGCCACTGCACAGCAGGAGCACTCCGCTTTCGCGGGAGCCTCCGCGGGCTCCCCCGTAAACCCGGAGTGGCCGCCTCCGCCGGCGTACGAGCCGGAGCAGGCCCCGCAGGCCGCCGCCTCCACCGCTCTCCTCACCGAGCCGGTCTCCCGCGGCGCCACCCGCCGCAGGCGCGCCCGGGGTCCGCTGGCGCTCCTGGCCGCCGTGGCGATAGCCGCCGCGGCCGTGGGCGGAGGCACCGCGTACGCGTTCCAGGAGCTGAGCGGCAACGACACCGGGCCGACCAGCAGCACCACCGCGAGCGTCGTACCCACCGCTGAGAAGGGCACCGTCGCCGGGGTCGCCCAGGCGGTCAGCCCGAGCATCGTCGAGATCAACGCGACTTCGGCGGTGGGCGAGTCCACCGGGTCCGGCGTGATCATCACCAGCGACGGCGAGATCATCACCAACAACCACGTCGTCTCCGGCGCCGACTCGATCAAGGTGCGGACGAGCGACGGCAAGTCGTACTCCGCGGAGGTCGTCGGCACCGACAGCAAGAAGGACCTCGCGCTGATCAAGCTGAAGGACGCCTCCGGGATGAAGACCGCGACGCTCGGCAACTCCGACGGCGTCAAGGTGGGCGACGAGGTCGTGGCGATCGGCTCCCCCGAGGGCCTGACCGGCACCGTCACCAGCGGCATCGTCTCCGCGCTCAACCGCGACGTCACCGTCTCCACGGACGAGAGCCAGGGTCAGGGTCAGGGCCAGGGCGGCGGCAACGACCAGTGGCCGTTCGGCTTCGGCGGCCAGGAGTTCAACGGTGACACCGGTTCGTCGACGACGACGTACAAGGCGCTCCAGACGGACGCCTCCCTCAACCCCGGCAACTCCGGCGGCGCGCTGATCGACATGAACGGCAACATCATCGGCATCAACTCCGCGATGTACTCGCCTGCTTCGGCCACCTCGGCGAGCGCGGGCAGCGCCGGCCTCGGCTTCGCCATCCCGATCAACACCGTCAAGTCCGACCTGGACACGCTGCGGGCCGGCGGTTCCGACAGCTGAACCCCCTCCGACCGGTAGGAGTACGTCATGATCAAGCAGGTTTCGCACACGGCGGCCGGCATCGACCCGGCCGGGTTCGCCCTGGCCCTTGAGGTGGCGTACGCACTGCACGCGCCGCAGACGCGGGCGCCGGAGGTGTCTGCGGCCCCCCAGATGATGGGCCTGCGCGCCACTGCCGCCCGCCCGCACCGCCGCAAGGTGCCGCTGAACCGGCTCACGACGCTGCGCGGCTGACCCCGCCCGGCTCCTCCCACTCTTTACGCGCCCACCGGGAACCATGCGACGCTGACAGCGTTCAGCACCTTCAGTCGTCCCATGTCGTCCCATGTCGTCCACCGCACCCGAGGAACCCGAAGCCCATGAGCCCCGCCGAAGGCGACCGTGACATCCAGCGCATCCTGATCGTCGACGACGAGCCCGCCGTGCGTGAAGCACTCCAGCGCAGCCTCGCCTTCGAGGGATACGACACGGAGGTCGCGGTCGACGGCGCGGACGCCCTGGAGAAGGCGACCGCGTACCAGCCCGACCTGGTCGTCCTCGACATCCAGATGCCCCGCATGGACGGCCTGACGGCCGCGCGCCGCATCCGCGGGGCCGGCGACATGACGCCGATCCTGATGCTGACGGCCCGCGACACGGTCGGCGACCGGGTCACCGGGCTCGACGCCGGCGCCGACGACTACCTGGTCAAGCCCTTCGAACTCGACGAGCTCTTCGCCCGGATCCGCGCCCTGCTGCGCCGCAGCTCGTACGCGGCGTCCATCGCGGGCGCCACCCAGGACGACGAGGCCATGACGTTCGCCGACCTCCGCATGGACCTCGCCACGCGCGAGGTCACGCGGGGCGGGCGGCAGGTGGAGCTGACCCGTACGGAGTTCACGCTCCTGGAGATGTTCATGGCGCACCCGCGCCAGGTCCTCACCCGCGAACAGATCCTGAAAGCGGTCTGGGGCTTCGACTTCGAGCCCTCCTCCAACTCCCTTGACGTGTACGTCATGTACCTGCGCCGCAAGACCGAGGCGGGCGGCGAGCCGCGCCTCGTGCACACGGTGCGGGGGGTCGGGTATGTGCTGCGATCAGGTGGCGCGGAGTGAAGGGAGTCCCGAAGGTCGTACGGCGCCTGCGGTCGCTGCCGATTCGCTCGCGCTTGGCTTTGCTGGTGGCGGCGGCGGTGGCGTTCGCGGTGGCGGCGGTTTCGGTGGCTTGCTGGTTCGTTGTGCAGACGAAGTTGTACGACGAGCTGGACGACGATCTGATGACGAAGTCACACAAACCACAATCGATCGCAGAGATCCAGAGGCTCCTCAGCACCTGCCCCGAGACACCGGGCGACACGGATGGCTACCAGCGCCGGAGCGACTACTACTTCCAGTTGGTCAAGGCCGACGGCACCCCCTGCGCCTTTGGCGACTCCGCGGGCACGGTGAAGGTCACCGACAGCGACATCGATGCGATCGAGAACGCCTCCTCCGGCGGGCGATTCCGCGACGGCACCGACAGCGACGGCAATCACGTACGCGTGCTGACGATTCCCCTCGGCGAGGTGAGCATCGGCGACCAGGTTGTGTCCGAGGGCACCGCCCTCCTCATCGCCTACCCCCTCCACAGCACCGAGTCCACCCTCAACGAACTCGCCCTGCTCCTCCTCGCCGTCTCCGGTATCGGAGTGGCGGGCGCGGGAGTGACGGGCCTGTGGGTCGCCCGCGCCGGCCTCCGCCCCGTAGACCAACTCACGGACGCGGTCGAGCACGTAGCCCGCACCGAAGACCTCACCATCCGCATCCCGGTGGAGGACGCCAGCGAAGACGAGATCGCCCGCCTCTCCCGCTCCTTCAACTCGATGACGGCCTCCCTGGCCTCCTCCCGCGACCTGCAACAGCAACTGATCGCGGACGCCGGCCACGAACTCCGTACGCCCCTGACCTCGCTCCGTACGAACATCGAACTCCTCAGCCGCAGCGAGGAGACGGGCCGGGCGATCCCGCCGGAGGACCGCAAGGCGCTGCTCTCCTCCGTGAAGGCCCAGATGAGCGAACTGGCTTCCCTGATCGGCGACTTGCAGGAACTGTCCCGCTCGGACTCGGGCCAGCAGGGCGACCGCGTCCAGATCCTGGACCTCCAGGAAACGGTGGAGTCGGCGCTGCGCCGCGCCCGCCTGCGCGGCCCGGAACTGACGATCACGGCGGACCTCCAGCCGTGGTACGTACGCGCCGAACCCACAGCGCTGGAGCGGGCGATCGTGAACGTCCTCGACAACGCGGTGAAGTTCAGCCCCGACGGCGCCACGATCGACGTCAACCTCAAGGCCGGCGAACTGACGGTCCGCGACCACGGCCCCGGCATCCCCACCGAGGACCTCCCCCACGTCTTCGACCGCTTCTGGCGCTCACCGAGCGCGCGAGCACTACCGGGCTCGGGCCTGGGCCTGTCGATCGTGGCGCGTACGGTCCAACAGGCGGGCGGCGAGGTGTTGTTGACCCCGGCGGAGGGCGGCGGAACGGTGGCGACGATACGGCTGCCGGGGGCCGCTACGCCGCCGCCGGAGCTGCCGTGATCGACGAACGCCGTCTCCGGAGGGCGGTCCCCGGCGTGGAGGTCAGTAGAAGCCGAGCATGCCGGGGGAGTCGATGTCGACGGTGACCACGCCAGGCGGGTAGTTCTGCTCCCGGTCCGTGAGCAGGATCGACATCCCTGTGAACTCGGGGCGCGGCAGGGCGCAGTACAGAGCGTGGCAGGTGTCCGCGCCGCGGTAGCCGTCCCGGATCATGGTGCCGACGGTGACCGACGCGACCGTGTTCAGGTCATCGACGACCACCGAGGAGAACGCGAGCACCTTCCGCGCGACCCCTGCGTCTTCCGACTCGGCCTGCATCAGGCAGAGGGCGGGAACGCGGAGGACGTCGCCCGGAGTGTGCGCCATGTTCCCGACGAGAAGGTTCAGAGTCTTGTGCCCGTCTGCGAGGGCACGGGTGGCACCTGTGTCCAGAATGATCACGCAGCAGCTCCACGCGCCATACGAACCTTCTCGGCAGCGATCTTGTAGATGTTGCCGAGTACGTCGGGCGCCTGGTCGAACTCCTCGTCGCTGATGTCAACGCCGATCACTTCGCGGACAACCTGCCGGTCAGCCGCCACGCGCTCTGCGATCTGCTCCGCCGTGGGTTGCTGCGAGGCCAGCTCCTCGACGAGTTGCCCCAGGGTCATCCCCCGCTCCTTGGCGACCTGGGCGAGATGGTCGCGGGCCTGTCGGGACACCTGAATGGTCGTGTTCTCTGCCATAGCTCCACCATAACCACGCCACAGCCTGCGAGGACCCCAATTTCCGCCCGCTTCACTCGATGGCGCTCTCCCTCATATCGCCCTTGAGCCCATCCACGAACGCCAACGAGGCCATGGCCGAGAACACCAGCAGACGGACCGCCGGGACCGTGCCTCCCTCACACCGGAGCTCACCCCGTCGAAAGCCCGCTCCCCACGCGATCTAGGCTGGGACCGGATCTTGAACAGGGGGACAGGGGGACAGGGGGAGCGGGCAGTGCGGGTAGAGCGGATAGAGCGGCACCGGGTCGGTGAGGCGGTGGTCTCGGCCGTACGGGAGGACTTCACCAACCGCATCGGCTCACAGGTCCATTCGATGTCGAGGGCCGGGCGGATGACGTCGTACGAGTGGTGGATGCTGGCCGAGGAGTTCGTCGACTACCTCGGTGCGCTGTCCGTCGAGACGCCAGATCTCCACACCCCGGAGCCGAAGGCGGTGTTGCAGGACGCCGCCGAGGCCGCCGCCGGAGCCGTGGCGTACGCGGCGTACTACCCGCACGCCCACTTCCAGGTCTTCCTCAACTACGTCAACTGGGGCATGGTCTACGAGGCCGGGTCCGAGGGCAGCCCCGAGTCGGTCACCGCTGCCCAGTGGCTCGACGCCTTCTGCCTGGCCGTTCTCGCCGACAAGGCCCAATGGCACGGCGAGGCCTTCCACTTCGCCCGCGAACAGCCCCAGAAGGGTCGGGCCGGACATCCCGACGCCGAGCTGATCAACGGCTTCATGGCGTACGTCCTCGGCGACACCGGAGACGGCGGCGCGAACCACCCGCCGTCCCGCGAGGAGAAGCTCGCCGCGATCGACGCGGCCCGAGTGCGGTCCCTCGATGCCGAGAGCACCGAGACCGCCGAGAACCTCGTCGACCATCCGTACGGCATCGGCCTGCACGCCCTGCGCGCGCTGACCGTCGGCGACCAGGACGAGTTCGGGAGGGCGGTCGTGCGGCTGCTGCTCCCCCTGACCGCCATCCCCGGTCCGGGAGCACGTCCGAACAGCCTGCTGCCGCTGCTCCCGCTCGCGCTCACAGCACTGGCGTACCGCCGCGAGGGCTGGCCGCCTCCCGTCGACTCCGACTACCTTCCGCACGCGCTGATCACCGGTTTCGAGACCGCGCCACCGAGGGTGGGTGCGTACGGCCGTGACCGGAGCGCGGAGGCGATCACCGAACTGGCCCACGGTGTGGTCGAGTTCGAGCGTCCCGTGGATCCGCAGCCGCTGACCCTCGAGAGCGCGGCCCAGTTCGAGCGGTTCACCAGGGAGGCCTTCACGCCGGTGCCCGGCGAGCAACTCGCCGTCTGGCAGCTGGCGCACGCGATGACCGACCAGGAGATCCTCTTCAAGACCCGCGCCTCGCACTCCGCCGACGTCACGGACCTCCAGCTCGGAAACCTGCGGCTCGCCGCGGAGTTGGGCGCCGCGCTCTTCCGTACGACGCTCGCGGAACCCGACACCGACATCGAGGTGACGATCGACGGTACGACGGTGAGGTATCCCGCGGGCCTCCACGAGGAAGCCGGGCCGGACTCCTGGCACAAGGCCGTCGACTTCGCCCTGATCACGGGTCGCCGCGAGGACCTGGCACCGCTCGTCCTCGCCGGCCCGACGCGCGCTCACAAGGACGGGTCCCTCTTCGCCTCGTACCGCGAGGCCCTGCACGACTACCTGCGCGGCGAGGACCCGGAACCCGCCACGAACCGCGCGCTACAGGACTGCGAGAAGGCGAAGAACCAGACCTTCCTCCCGCCCCCGGCCGTCCTCTTCTCCCAACTCGTCGAAGGCGACGAGCAAAGCTTCAACCTGGCTCTCCTGGACGCCCTGGAAGCCCACCGCGACCACCACCGCATCGCCGACCGCGCCACAGACTGCGACGCCGCGATCAACCTGGACATCCTGGCCCTGACCTGCCATGCACGTCGCCGCGGCTGGAACATCCGGGTCACGTCGCCGTACCTGCCGGCGCGGATTCTGGGGGCGGCGGAGCCGTTCTAGGCCCGCACTTGGTGCTTGACCTGTGCGAGGAACGACGCCCAAGAGGTCGCGCCGAAGACGAGTACGCCGCCGTCCGGGGCCTTGCTGTCGCGGACCGGGACTATGCCGACGTAGCCGTCAGCGACCTCGACGCAGTTCGAGGCTCCCCCGTCGCTGTAGGACGACTTGCGCCACACGGCGGTGCCGAGGTCGGGGGTTCGGTTCATGATCTGCACTCCTCCAGAAGGCGCTTGATGAACGCCGTCGACTCCACCGGAGTCAGGGCCGCGTCCCTGACCAGATCGTAGGACAAGCGGTAGGCCAGGACCTTGTCCGGATCGTCGATCAGAACGCCGATCCCGTTGCCTTCCACGTAGGCAACGGGATCGCCGACTCGCTGCCACAACAGGATGAGGTCGCTGTTCATGAGGTCGTGCACGCCAGCCGTGTAGGGCAGCACCTGGAGCGCGACATTTGGGAGTTCCACCGCGTCCAGCAGATGCGACAGCTGGTCTGCCCAGACCTTCGGGTCGGGAACCGCGCGCCGCAGCGCCCCTTCGTCCAGGATCACGCGCACGCTCGGCGCCGGATCCCGGTACAGCAACTCCTGCCGTTCCAGGCGCAAGGCCACCTGCTCCTCGACTTCCGAGCCGTTGCCAGCCGTTGTCTGAGCGCCAGACAACCCTGACAACACCGCTCGGGCGTAGTCCTCGGTCTGCAACAGACCCGGCACCCGAAGCTGGAACAGCCACATGACGCGTGCCGTGGCTTCCAGTTCCATGAAGGCCTTGTACTTGTCCTTGATGACCTCCTTGCGCGCGTCGCGCCACAAGCGAACCAGCAGGTCATCAGTGCCGTGATACCTGTCCAGGTCCTCCATGACCGCCCGTTTGGAGAGCCGTTCCCCCGTTTCCAGGCGGTACAGATAGCTCTTGTCGTACGCCGTCTCCTCGGACAACTGCCCCAGCGACTTGCCGGCCTTTTCCCGCAGGAGCCGCAACGTCCGCCCGAGGGCTGCGCGCCGCGACTGCCCTTCCGCGTCAACCTGTTCGTCCATGTCACCCCTCACCGTTGCCTGGGCGCCAGACAACGCCCACCCTCTTCCGCAGCGTACGTCCGAGCAGTGACGATCGAGACACGAACGGTAATCACCGCTCGTCACGACGGCGCCAACCGGCAAGAAGGAGCCCCGACATGAGCACACGTATCGCGGAACTCTGCGAGTCAGTACTGCGAGCCTTGCTACGCGTACTGCTGCCCGCACGGGGCCGCCACCGAGCGGCCCCACCCCAACTCACCTACCGCGAAAGGCGATTGCAACGCCGACGCCGCCGCGAGCTCTGGCTGGCCGTACAGGGCATCGACGTCGGCCCCCGCTGCATCCACGGAGTGGAGCTCCGCGCATGACGCCCCTCCGCCTGCTGCCCTGGACCACCCCCGAGGGCAAGCCCTGCTACCTCAGCACCGACAACGACGAGAGCATGCTCTCCCTGCTCGCAGACGACGTAGAAGAGGCCCAACTCCACTCCGGAGAACAGGTACTCGCAGGAGCCAGAGCAGTACTCGCGGACACCAAAGCCGGTGAACGGGCCGTGCGCTTCGCGCTCACGAGGGCGGCGGAGTCCCTGGGCGACGTACTGCGCATCGCGACCAGCCGCGGCGCGCGCATCCAGATGACGGATGCCGAGGCGAGTACGCCGTCGCATACACCGTGACGCCGCGATCCGACCGCCGCCCGGGCTCTCCCCCCTCGGGCCGCCCAGTCGGCCGTATGTCCGGGGCGGGATGAGATCACCCCGCCCCGGACATACGTTCCCCCGTTCCGTCCCCCGTTCTCCCCCGGCAAAGGAACGGACAACGCACACGCTAGGGATCGTCGGCGATCCGTGCCACGTCACGTGTGCACGGTTACCGGGGGTCGCACCCACCCGGTGCACGGGCGGCGGCCCTCGCGCACAACCGGAGGGGCGAACTCCTCAGCCGTGCACAGGGCGGGACGGCAGGCGCGGGAGGCCGGTGGTGGCGTGGAGGGCGAAGGCCAGGGGGCGTACTCCGCTCAGTACGTGGTCGTCGTCGTCCGGGAGGCTGTCGCTGTCCAGGTCCAGGGTCAGTTCGCGCTGGATGAGGGGGGCGGCGGTGCGGAGGTGGGCGCGTACCGTCACCGGGGAGATACCGAGGGCCGTGGCCGTCGACTCCACGTGGGTGTCGTTCTCCAGCCAGGCGCACAGGGTGCGCGGGAGGTCACGCGGGTCGTCCTTCAGCGGGCGCAGGAACGACTCCGCCCAGGCCCGCACCTCGGGTACCGACATCATCGCCGCGAAGTCGGCCTCCAGGTCGGCCGAGAGGTCGTCGTGGCCGTGCGCCATGACGATCTTGAGGGCCGTCGAGACCAGGATCTGGTTCAGGACGCGGTCGCGGTCGAGGCCGAGCAGGTCGAAGCAGGTGTTCATGCGGTGTGTCACGGTGTTGCGGTGGACGCCCAGCAGACGGCCGGCCGCCTTGTGCCGGACCTCCAGGCCCAGGTCCAGGGTGCGCAGCAGCTGGTCGCGGCGGCTCATGGGCAGGGTCAGCAGGGGGTGCAGCAGGGTTCCGGCCCAGCGGCGGGCCGTCTTCGGGGGCAGTACGTCCACGAGATGCATCCGGTCTTCGCCGAGCGCGACCCGGTCGGGCAGCCGGCTCGCCTGCGCGAGGGCGTTACGTGCCTCCTCGTAGGCGTCCGCGACCTCGCCCAGCTCGCGCACCCGGCTGCCGCCCATACGGTGACTGGGCAGCGAGGTGACGATCCGCCGCAGGGCTTCGGCCGTCTCCGAAGGTGTTCCCGAAGGCGTTCCCGAAGTCGTACCTGACGGCAAGTCCGAAAAGTCGTACGTGTTCCCAGGGGCGCCGTCGCGCGCCGGGTCCACCACGATCAGGTGGTTGAAGGCGGGGCAGCGCACCATCAACGCGTGGTCGGCGACCGCGCGTTCGGCGAGCCGGGCGGTGATCTCCCGGTCCTCGTCCGCGCAGTCGATCACATAGACCCGTACGGACTCCGTGTCCAGCAGCCCCGGAGCGAGCGGAGCCATCACCCGCTGGGCGGCGGCCTCCTCGCCGATCATGAGCAGCTGGAAGGCGCTCAGCTTCAACGCCCGCTCGGCGTCGGCCACTTGGTGGTGGCGTCGGCCGGCCTGGTCGATCAGGCCCAGCACCTTGGCCGCGTGCCGCGTCAGATCGGTACCGGCGTCGCCGAAGGGGCGGCGCGCGGTCACCGCAAGGACCGTGCCCGACCCCGCGCCGGCGAGCGGCACGAACCGCGTGTTCGGTGACGGAGCACCGGACGGCTCCACGCTCCGGCCGACGAGCAGCGGCGCGAACGTCCCCGGCGCCGTCGTCGGCGACGCGGCCAGCACACCCCGCTGGGTATCGCTGACCAGCACCTCTCCCTCCAGCGCCGCCGCCAGCCAGTCGGCGACGTGCTGCATCACCGCCACGTCCGCGTCGTCGAGGCGGTCGGGCAGCCGGTTCAGCAGGGCGGCGAGCTGTTCGGCCTGCCACTCCGCGTGCCGGCGGCGGTACTCACGCACCCGAGGGGCCAGTTCGCTCCACTGCTGAAGCGACTTCGTCGTGGTCAGCAGCGGCAGGCTCAGCCGGGCCGCCGAGATGCGGATCAACGCCGGAACGGCCGCGGCCCCGTGCCGGTCGACGGCCACGACCAGGGCCGTGGCCCGCTGCCGCGCCAGCTCGCGCAGCAGCCGCTCGGCCGCTTCCCTGGCCTCGGCCTTGCCGTTGCCGTTGCCCGACTGCCGGTCGGCGGGTCCGTCCGCGAACGGGCGGATCACCACGAGCTCGTCGCCGACATCCGCGAGCGGATCACGTTCCCAAGAGGTCCCCGGCAGCACCCGTACGGCATCGACGACCCGGTCGGCGGCCGGCGGACTGCCTGCGACGATACGCAGCGAGAAGTCAGGCTCCGCGCACATGTCGCCCAACGTGAGCATGACGTCCTCCCTCCGGAATGCCCGGTGACCTCGTGGTTCTTGCGGTTCGCGAAGGTTCGCGAAGGGTCATTGTCGCCGAGTCGACTTCAGGAAGCCACAGGGCAGCGGGCCGCCGCCACAGAGGTACGCAGCCGTAGCCGCAGACGTACGGACTCACAGTCTGCCCAGGTTTTCTGAGACATCTCTGATGAAACCGTGATGGCGCCGTGAAGTACGTCCGGTTCACTGGCACTTGACCGGCGGCCCCCGCACCTCTTCTCGGCATTCGCCTCTCCTCCGCCGCCTGGCTCTGCTTTTCCCCCACGTAAGGCAAGACCGGCGTCATCCGGTGCCGGTGAGCAAGCAGGAGCGTACATACGTGAAATCCGCACTCAAGTCCGTGTTGAAGAGGGGCGCCCTGGTCACGATGACCACCGCCCTGGCCGTCACCGGCCTCGCGGCCACCGCCGGGACCGCCAACGCGGCCCCGGGCGGCCCGGGCGGCTCCACCAACATCCGGGGTGTGGACCCCGGCGACACGGACCTCATGATCGAGCGGCTCTGCAGCCAGGAGGCCGACGACGACGGCCGGGTCCACGGCTCGCTCAACGTCGAGACCGGGCAGTTCCGGACGTACGACGAGGTGTACGCCGAGGCCGAGCGCCTTGGCCACTCGCCCACCGCTCCCTGGGAGTACTTCAGCGGGTACTGCACCTACCCGCAGGCCTCGACCTGGTCCATCAAGGGCGAGACGGTCCGCACCTCCCGCTGGATCGGCAACCAGGGCACGACGGGCGACAAGGAAACCATCGTCCGGAACTACACCACGAAGACGTCCGCCAAGAAGAGCGTGGGCGCCAAGATCAGCCTCTCCTTCGCCAAGGGCCTCTTCGGCGGCGGTGCGGAAAGCAGCTTCAGCTACGAGTGGGGCTGGGAGAAGAGCTCGTCCTTCGAACTCCGCAGCGAGAAGTCCATCCCGGCGTGCGCCCAGATCGCCACGACGTGGACGCCGTACCAGCGCGTGGTGCGCGTGAACCCTGTCTTCAACGTCACCAGCTACAGCTGGCACAAGGGCGGCGACCCGAACGACTCGGACAGCTGGGAGAACACCACCACGTGGCGCGGCCGTGACGCCTCCTGGCAGAAGATCTACTCCCACGGCTACTACATCGACGGCGTCTCCGACAAGCTCCTCCCCGACGGCTCCCCCGACGGCCGCGAGGACAAGATCCAGGAGAACCTCGACCCGTCGAAGTGCGCCAAGTGACATAGCCTGCCGCCCTCTACAGCAGCGTGCCTCCGCCCTAACCTGAACTAGGGCGGAGGCACGCTGAGTTGGTACCGGGGATCAGCCGCCGACCGACAGCCCCTCCCCTGTGACCCGCACCCGGATCCCGTCCTTCTGTACCCGTACGTCCTGCAGTCGTACGTCCCCGTCCGCCGGCTTCGGAAGGCGGAAGCCGAGGGAGAGACGGTCGACCAGGACGGGGCGGGTGAGCTGGGTGAGGCCGTCGAGGAGGGCCGGGTCGAAGCCGAGGCGCTTCAGCAACGCGGGGTTGTCCGCGGCGACATCGATGAGGTTGAGGTTCATCGCCTCGCGGGCGAAGTCCGCGGAACCGGTGAGTTCGGCGAGCTTGGTGTCGTCGCGGAGCGCCTCCTGGACCGCCGACCGCGGGACTCCGAGGCGTTCGACGATCGCGGGAATGGCGAGCAGGGCTTTGGCCTTCTTGGTCTCCTTGGCCAGGCGCTCGGCCGACGTGGACGTCAGGTGCAGGCCCTCGGTGGGGCGGGAGCCCGGCCGGTAGGTCGCCAAGTCGCCGATGTCCAGGCGCATTCCGTCGATTTCGGTCGAGATGCCGCGGTCGCCGTCCCGCTGGATCCGCGCGTCGGCGCGCAGCCGCAGATTCTGCCCGGCGACGGGCAGCGTGCCGCGCGCCCGCACCTCGTCGGTGCCGTGACCGGTGAACGTGACCTGGGATGCGCCGAGTTCACGGTTCAGGTCCGCGAAGGAGAGCAGCACCTCGCCCTGCAACTGGGGGATGGTGGCGCCGCGTACGGAAGTGAGGCCGCCCTCGATCCGGATGCCCGTGGCCGTGGCCGATACCTTCGCGAGGGAGACCCGGTCCGCCGCCACGTCCGGCACGGTCACCTTCACCGTGTCGACCCGGCTGTCGGCGAGCTGCGTGAGGAAGGGGAAACCACCGATCTCCACCTCGGGCGCGGCGCTCAGGTCCAGCTGGTCCTTGAGCTTGTCGGCCGCCGCGTGCTCGGCGTAGAGGAGGGCCCAGCGGTCGCCGAGAGTCAGGAACGCCGCGAGGACGACGAGCCCGATCACCGCCTTTAAGGCAAGTGGCAGGCCCGCGAAACGGTTCTTCCGGCGGCGGGTGCGGGCGCCCCGGCGGTGGTTGGGCGGGGCCCAGTCCTCGTCCGTCGTTGGCGCGTCGAGGTCGTCGATGTCGTCGTGCTCGTCATCCGCCTCGTGCAGGAACTCCTCCAGCGGCCCGTCGTCCAGGGCGCCGAGTTCGTCGTACGGGTTCGTATAGGGAGGCGTCGCTGCGGGATGCGTCTCTATGGGGTGGGGGGTACGCATCGGCTCATCTCACCATGCGTACCGACCCCACCCGCAAGTTCTACTGCCAGTAAGGGAGATTCCTCACGGGATTCCTCAGGAGAACCTTCAGGAGATTCCTGACGACGTCACTGCACGACCGTGATCCGGTCCGCCGCGGGGGGCGAAATCGGGTTCGTGGCCGAGGAGTTGGCGGTGAGGTACTTCTCCAGGGCCGTCAGGTCGTCGGAGCCGACCACGTCGTTGGTGCCCTGGCCCAGCGTGGTGAAGCCGTCGCCGCCGCCCGCGAGGAAGCTGTTGGTCGCGACACGGTAGGTGGCGGCCGGGTCGATGGCGGCACCGTTCAGCTTGACCGAGTCGGCCACGACACGGTCCGCGCCGGTCTTCGTCAGGTCCAGGGTGTACGTCAGACCCGACGACACCTGGAGAACCTTCGGCGAGGCCGCGTTGGCGCCGGTCACCTGCTCCTGGAGCACCTTGACGAGCTGGGCGCCGGTGAAGTCCTGGAGGTTCACCGTGTTGGCGAACGGCTGCACCGCGAAGCCCTCGGCAAACGTGACGACCCCGTCGCCCTCGTCGCCCTTCGCCGCGAACGTCAGACCCGTACGGATGCCGCCCGGATTCATCAGCGCGAGATCCGTCTCGGGATCCAGCTCCTTGCCGTGCGCGAGCTGCGCGTCCGCGATCAGGTCGCCGAGCGGGGACTCGGTGCCGGTGGCGGGGATGTCGGCGGAGATGTGGCCGATGGCGCGGTTGCCGATCGGCGCCGCGAGGGTGTTCCACTTCTTGATCAGCTCGGTCATGTCGGCAGCCTTCGGGACATCCCGGGTGACCACGTGGTTCGCCGAGTCGACGGCCGTACGCGCGATGTCGCCGGTCCGGCGGTCGTACGTCAGCGTCGTGTCGGTGTAGAGCCGGCCGAAGGACGCGGCCGAGGTGACCGTACGCGGCCTGCCCGAAGGGTCGTTGATCGTGCAGGCGTACGCGGTGTGCGTGTGGCCGGTGACCAGGGCGTCGACCTTCGGCGTGATGTTCTTCGCGATGTCCACGATCGGGCCGGAGATGCCGTCGCCGGCGCCCGGCGAGTCGCAGTCGTAGTTGTACGCCGTGGACGCCGGGAAGCCGCCCTCATGAATCAGCGCGACGACCGACTTGACGCCCTGCTTCTCCAGCAGCTTGGCGTACTTGTTGATCGTCTCGACCTCGTCCTTGAACTTCAGGCCCTTGACGCCCTCCGCGGAGACGATGCCCGGGGTGTCCTCCAGGGTCACGCCGATGAAGCCGACCTTGACGCCGTTCTGCTTCCACACCCAGTAAGGCTTGAGGATCGGCTTCTTGGTCTTCTCGTCGAGGACGTTGGCGGCGAGGTAGGGGAAGTCGGCGCCCTTGAACTTCTTGCCCTCGACGTAGCAGCCGTCGGTGGGGTGGCAGCCGCCCTTCTGCAGGCGGCGCAGTTCCTTGGCGCCCTCGTCGAACTCGTGGTTGCCGACGCTCGTCACATCCAGGTCCAGCTTGTTCAGCGCCTCGATGGTGGGCTCGTCGTGGAAGAGCCCGGAGATCAGCGGGGAAGCGCCGACCATGTCGCCACCGGCCGCTGTGACGGAGTACTTGTTGCCCTTACGGGCCTGCCGCAGATGCGTCGCGAGGTACTCGACCCCGCCCGCGTCGATGGTCTCGGTGTGCCCGTCCTCGTGCACCTCGGTGACCCGGCCGGAAGAACCGGACGGCGGCTCCAGATTGCCGTGCAGGTCGTTGAACGACAGCAACTGCACGTCCTGGTAGCGGCTCGGCTTGTTATAGCCGCCGGGCTTCTTGCTCTTGGCTTCGCTCTTGGTCTCGCCCGCCGCCGCCGGCAACGCGGCGATCAGCGCGCCAACAGTGGCGATTCCGGCGGCGGCCGCGATGAGCCGCCGGGTCCGGCGTCTCTGCTGGTGCGGCTGGGGTTTGGCTGACATGTGCCCCCCTGTGGGTCGGCTGAGTTCTGGGCCCCGTCGGGCCGCAGCCTAGAGTCAACGCGCGTAGCGCGAACAGGGGTTCAGGGTTACGGACTGATTGCCGTTGGGGGCAATTCACCATGAACGGGACGGATTTGCCGCGCTACGGTTCCTGGAGACTGAGCGCACTTTCGAAGTCCGGTGCGCTTCCGAGCTCCGTAAGGGGCGCGGGGCAGCATCAATGTGCGGCTCCGCCGCGATGGGGGTCCCCCCGCTCGAGCGAATTCGAGAGTGGGGGAGGGACCAGCCGCAACGGACCCGCAGATCCACACCGCCCTTCCAGCGGAACGCTTCACTTCGAACCGCATATCCAGCAGGGCGCGAGCCCCTTACCCTCATACTCATGACCAGCGACGACACCGCCCCGGCCGTCCCCACGCGCACCCTCGACACCCTCTCCGAACTGACCCCCGCCCAGACCGGGGCAGTCCTCGCCCTCCTCGCGGAGTCCGCCCGGACCGACGGTCAGCAAGCGGTGTCCGAGCAGGGCCGGCTGCAGCTCACCGGAGGCCCGCGGCCGGGCGTCCGGCATCTGCTGCTGACCGTGCAGGGCCAGCTCGTCGGCTACGCGCAACTCGAGGACACCGACCCCGTAGAGGCCCCGGCCGCCGAGCTGGTCGTGCACCCGGCGCATCGCGGGCGCGGTCACGGCCGGGCCCTCGGCAGCGCCCTGCTCGCGGAGTCCGGCAAGCGGCTGCGCGTCTGGGCCCACGGCGGCCACTCCGCCGCCCGCCACCTCGCCCAGGTCCTCGGCCTCACCCTGTTCCGCGAACTGCGCCAGCTACGGCGCCCGTTGACCGACCTCGACCTGCCCGAGCCGACGCTTCCCGAGGGCGTGACGGTACGCACCTTCGTCCCCGGCGAGGACGACACGGCCTGGCTCACCGTGAACGCCGAGGCCTTCGCCCACCACCCCGAACAGGGCTCCCTCACCGGGCGCGACCTCGACGACCGCAAGGCCCAGCCCTGGTTCGACCCCTCCGGCTTCTTCCTGGCCTTCCGCGGCGACGAGCTGATCGGTTTCCACTGGACGAAGGTCCACGCGGAGGAGGGCCTCGGCGAGGTGTACGTCCTCGGCGTACGCCCCGGCGCCCAGGGCGGCGGCCTCGGCAAGGCCCTCACCACGATCGGCCTCCGCCATCTGGCGGCCCAGGCCCTGCCCACGGCCATGCTGTACGTCGACGCGGACAACACGGCGGCGGTGACGGTGTACGAACGCCTGGGCTTCGAGACGTACGAGACGGACCTGATGTACCGCACGGAGTCGTGAGCGCGGCTTCTCGGAGTTGAGCTCGCGGCCTCTCGGAGTTGAGCTTCAGGGGCCGGCGGACGCCAAGTGCAGGCGTCAGTGACGGGACGCGAAGACCGCCCGGAACCGGCGCCGACGGACGGGTTCCAGCAGGCAGGCGGCCCAGACGAGCGCGGCGCCGGCCAGGAGCCACGCCCACGACCGGTGGACCTCGTCCCAGCGGTCGGCGTGCGGCTGGACGAAGAGGGTCCAGCGGTCGGGCATCAGCAGGGGCGCGGCCAGTCCCGTGAGCAGGAGTGCGGCCGCCGCGGCCTGCCCCGGCTCGGGCTCGTCCCGCATCCGTACGGCGGCGGCGCCCGCGAGGAGCGCGAGCACGGCGGTGGCGGCGGCCTCCAGGGTCATGTCCCCCACGGGTGGCCGCACCTCCGCCGGTACGAGGAGCAGCGCGGCCGTCCACCAGCCGACGGCGACCGGGGCGACGAGGGCCACCCGCAGCCCCGCCCGCACCGCCCGCCGGACCGGCACCCCCGCGGTGGTGTGCCGGGCCGGGTCGTCCATCAGGAACGCAAGTCCGAGCCCGAAGGCGAGCCCGGCGCCCCGCAGCAGCAGGAGGGCGATCCGGTCCGGGGTTTCTCCCGACACCAGCCGCGGCACGCCGACGAGCAGCAGCCCCACGGTGCCGCCCGCGGCGAGCGGCAGCCAGGGGAGTGTGCGGGCCACGGGCAGGACCAGGGCGCGGATGATGCCGGCCATGGAGGGAGCGGGCCGGGGGCGGGGCTCGCGGCCCGGCGCCGGCTGACTCGGTGGCGCGCCGCCCGGCGTCGGCCGACCGCTCCCGTGCCCCCGGGCAACCCGGCCATGACGGTCGTCCCGCCCTCCGGCGGCGCCCGCCGTCACGCCCCGCACTCGTCCTCCTCCTCTTCCTTCCCCTGCGGCACCGGCACGTCCAGCAGCTCGGCCGCCCGCGCCGTGGACGTCTTCGGTGACGTCAGCTCCATCCAGTTGGCCTTCACCTTGACCGTGATGCTGTAGCGCGGGCGCTCGAGCATCTCCCGTACGACGTCGGTCTGTTGGGCGGACATCGAGAGCGGATGCGTCGGAGCGAGGACGATCGCGGAACCGGAGACGCTGTCGTCCAGACGGACGTTCTTCAACGACGTCATCGGGTCGGGTGCGGAGCCAAGGGCCAGCCACATCACCACGACCGTCCGGGCGTCGCAGAGCTGCCCGGCCGCCTCCTCGTCGCCCGCGACCAGCACGGAGGCGACACCGACGGCGAACTCGGGGATCCGGTTGCCGCCCCAGCGCGTGCCCACGGTGACCTCCCCCGGCGTACGGGAGGGGTCGAACGTCGAGGCCTGGTCGAGGCCGTAGTCGCGGGCCTCGACGCGCTGGCGGACCGTGAGCGGGGTCCCCCCGGCGGCGCCGCCCGCGAGGGACTGCACGCGCCGGACGGTGCCGGCCCAGTCCTCGGTGCGCCCGGTCCACTCGGGGAACGCGCAGTACGTCGACCGGTCGTGCCGTATGCACGTCTGGTCCTTCTCGGGGGTCACCGAGGCCCGCACCCGGGCCTCTCTCAGCGCGGGCGAGTCACCCGCGGACTGGGCCACCGCGCCCGTCAGGGTCAGCGCGGCCGAGCCGACGGCGACCGCCTTGACCAGCCGCGCCCGGCCCCCGCCGGCCAGTACCGCGAGCCAGAGCAGCAGGACGGTCAGCCCCACCAGATACAGCACGTGCCAGGCGGCGGGGCGGCCGAGCAGGTCGGAGGGCAGCGGCTCGGCCTGGGACTCGGAGGCGACCGGCCACAGCCAGCGCATCCAGCGCGGGTTGCCCACGCCCGCGGTCAGCAGCGTGGTGCCGACAAAGCCGCCGAGCGCCAGGAGCGGCACGGCGAAGGAGGACGGGATCAGCCGGGCGAGCAGGACGCCGAGGACGCCCAGGAGCAGCACCGACAGCGGGGCCACGGCCAGTTCGGCGTACGAACCGTGCCCGACCGCGCCCGGCTTCAGGGCCTGCCAGGTGAACTGTCCGGCGACGGCCAGCGCGACGGCGACGGCGAACGGCACGACCGACAGGGCGTGTGCCACCGTGCGCCGCCAGGGCTCCATGACCAGTACGTCGAAGTGCCGGTCGGTGCCGCGCCTGCGGGAGCGCAGCACGGCCCGGTTGGCGCAGATGAGCATGGCGACCGCGATGAGCATCGGCGGCATCTGGGTGGCGCGGTCGGCGTCCTGGAGCACGGGGAAGGCGTTCATGCCCTCGCGATCGGACGTCCACACCTGCCAGCCCAGGTAGCCGACGTACAGGAGGGAGAAGAACAACACCGGTATCTGCAGCAGCAGTTCGCGTGCCTCGACGCGGGCGAGGGCGAACACGGCGGCCCAGCGCCGGGGTTCGGGCGCGGCGACGACGGACGTGGGCCGGGCTTCGGTCAGCGTACTCACGCGGTCACCTCCGAGGATGAGGCCGAGGCGGCGTCCGAGGCGTCCAGGGTGAGCAAGTAGCCGTCCTCCAGGGTGGGTTCGACGAGGGTGGCGCCCTCCGGCGGATCTCCGACGTTGCGGAAGGACCCTGTGCCCGTACGCCAGCCGGCTCTCGCGCCCGGGTCCCGTTCCGTACTGCTCCACACCCGTCCGTCCGCCCGCGCGGTCAGCTCGGCCGGTGTGCCCTCGAAGCGGACGACACCGCCGGCCATGACGATCACCCGGTGGCAGAGCATGGCCACGTCCTCGGTCTGGTGCGTGGAGAGCAGGACCGTACGTCCCTCGCCCGCCGACGCGATCAACTCCCTGAACCGCATGCGCTGTTCGGGGTCGAGCCCGACCGTCGGCTCGTCGAGGACGAGGAAGCCGGGGCCTCCGACCAGCGCGGCCGCCAGCGCGACCCGCTGCCGCATCCCGCCGGACAGCCTGCGGATGCGCTTGCCGCGTACGTCCCCGAGACCGACCTCGTCGAGCACGCGCCGCACCTCACGGTGCCGGGCCGCGCGGTTGGTCATCTCCTTCAGGATCGCCACGTAGTCGACGAACGCGAAGGCCGTGAAGTCCGGGTGGAAGCCGGGCGTCTGCGGGAGATAACCCAGCGCGCGCCGCACGTTCTGCCGCCCGGCCGTCGTGTTCGGGTCGTGCCCGAGCACCGTGAAGGCACCCCGGTCGGCGGGCACGGCGGTGGCCAGCACTCGCAGCAGGGTGGTCTTCCCCGCTCCGTTGGGCCCGAGGAGCCCGGTGACGCCCGCGCCGAGCCGCAGCGACACGTCGTCGAGGGCGGCGGTGCTGCCGTAGCGGAGGGTCAGCCCGGCGGCGGACACCGTGGGCGGCGTGGGCAGGTCGGTCATGCGTGAACTCCTGTGGAAGAGAGCGGAAGCGTAGGGACGGCGGCGGCCGGCACAGGGCGCCGGAGAGCGGCAGCGGCGGCTCTCATCCGTCGCCTCCGCTGTCGGAGGAGGACCAGGAGGACGAGGAGGCCCCCTGGCGGGATGTCCCCGAGACGACGACGGCGACGATGCGCAGCAGTCCGACGACGCCCGAGGCGACCATCAGCGCGGCGGTCTTGAGCAGCTTGAGCGTCCTGCGGGTGGTGTTGGACATCACGCCGCACCTCCATCCTGAAAGCCCGCGAACGGCGTGTGCGCGGAAGTCGAGTCGAAACGGTCGCGGCTGAGGTAGAGGAGCCCGGCGGCGAACGCGGCGACCACAGCCGCCACCCCCTGCCCGGCCACCGTGTACGGCGCGAGGGTCCCCTCGGTCTGCGCCTCCGCGATCACCAGCACCGCGACCCACACCCCTGCGACCAGCCCAGGAGCGAGGACCGGCCCCAGCCGGGGAGCCAGAGCGAGCCCGGTCGCGGTGAGGGCGAGCGCGGGCAGCAGCCAGGCCAGGGCCCGCAGTCCGTACGAGGGGAGCGCGAGCGTCGCAAGGCCGTTGAGGCCGAGCCCTACGGCCAGCACGGCAACCGTACGGATCAGCAGCAGACGAAAGCCGTGCATCGGAGCGACGACGGTCATCTCGTACGTCGGGTCCAGCGCGGGCCCGTAGGACAACGCGACCCCGGCGAGGGGCAGCAGGGGGGCGAGGGCGAGGAAGAGCGTCGGTGTCTCCGACGCCCGTACGGAGTTGGCGGCCAGCACCGTCATGACCAGCACGGCGGCGACCGCACCCAGCCAGGACAGCCGCAGCACGGGCGTGGCGGCGAGCAGCCGGGCCGTGTGGTCGGCGACCCCGATCCGTACGAGCAGCGACTCGACGAACCCGGGCCGCGGCGCGTCCAGTTCGGCGTCCAGCCGCTCCCAGCCCTCGTCCAGGGCGACCGGGTCGCCGACCTCGTTCAGCACGGCCCGGCACTCGGCGCAGGCGGCGAGGTGCGTGTCGGCGGACCAGAGCGCGGGCGGCGCCAGTTCGCCCCGTACATAGGCGCGGAGATCGTCCTCGGCTACATGCCAGCTCATGCCAACTCCTCCCGCAGCTGCTTGCGGGCCCGCAGCGCCCGCGTCTTGACCGTGCCGGGCGGGATGCCCAGCAGGACGGCCGCTTCCCGGGTGGTCAGCCCGTCGATGACCGTGGCCTGGAGGACGGACCTGAGCTCCGGCGACAGCCGGACGAGCGCGCCCGCGAGGTCCCCGTGCTCCACCCCGGCGAGCACGCGCTCCTCCGCGGACGCCTCGTCCCGGTGCCGCAGCCGCGCGAGCGTCTGCCGCAGCCGGCCCCGAGCCCCGTCGTTCCGCAGCGCGTCGATCAGCCGCCGCGAGGCGATCCGCCACAGCCAGCCCGCCACATCGCCGTCCTCCCGATAGCGGGCGGTGCCCCGCCACACGGCGAGGAACGTCTCTTGCACGACGTCGTCGACGACCCCGGCATCGGCGCATCGCCCGCGCATCCGTGCGGTGAGCCACTGCGCGTACCTCCGATACAGCTCTTCGAAGGCGCGCCGGTCCCCGTCCGCCGCGACCGCCCGCAGCAGCTCCCCGTCGCTTCGTTTCTCGCTCACAACTCCTCATCGGACGAGCCCCGCCGATCGGTTCACGGATCGGTTCACATGATCCGGAATCCTCGGGATCCTGAAAGACCTTGACACCCAACCCCACTTGCACCACCCTTTCACTACTCAATTAGTGAAAGGGTGGTTGTCCGAGTGGTCGCGTACCGCATCGACCGGCGCACTGGCGTCGCCACCTACGTCCAGATCGTCCAGCAGACCAAGCAGGCCCTCCGCCTAGGTCTGCTCGAGCCCGGCGACAAGCTCCCCACGGCCCGCGAGGTCGTGGAGGCCACCGCCATCAATCCGAACACCGTCCTGAAGGCCTACCGCGAACTGGAGCGCGAGGGCCTGGTCGAGGCGCGGCGCGGCCTCGGCACGTTCGTACGGCGCTCCCTGGGCGCCGCCCGGGCGGACTCACCGCTGACGGCCGAGCTGTCCGACTGGGCGGCCCGCGCCCGCGCGGAGGGCCTGGACCGGGACGACGTGGCCGCGCTCTTCACCGCCGTACTCGACGAACACTTCGCCGCGGAACTCAACGAAGACCACGAAGACCACGAGCACGAAGACCACAAGGAAGACCTCAAGGGGGACCAGGAATGACCGACACCGCCATCGAGGCGGCCGCGCTGGGCAAACGGTTCGGGCGGCGGGGAAAGTGGGCGCTGCGCGACTGCACGCTCCGGCTCCCGGCCGGACGCGTCTGCGCGGTCGTCGGCCCCAACGGCGCGGGCAAGACGACGCTGCTCGCCGTCGCCGCAGGCCTGCTCGGGCCGACCGCGGGTTCGCTCACCGTGCTCGGCACGCACCCCGTCGAGGCCCGCCCGCGCATCGCGTACGTCGCCCAGGACAAGCCCCTGCACCTCCAGCTCACCGTCGCCGACACCCTGCGCCTCGGCCAGGAGCTCAACCCCGGCCGGTGGGACGCGACCGTGGCCGAACGAGTAGTGGCACAAGGCGACTTGGACCCCAAGGCGCGCGTCCGTTCCCTCTCCGGCGGCCAGCGCACCCGGGTCGCGCTCGCCCTCGCGCTCGGCAAGCGCCCCGAACTCCTCCTCCTGGACGAGCCGATGGCCGACCTCGACCCGCTGGCCCGCCACGAACTGATGGGCACCCTGCTCGCCGAGGCCACCGAGAGCGGCACCACGGTGGTGATGACCTCCCACGTCGTCGCCGAACTCGAGGGCTCCTGCGACTTCCTGCTGCTGCTCGGCGCCGGCCGGGTGCGCCTCGCGGGCCCGCTGGAGGACCTGCTCGCCGCGCACACCCTGCTCACCGGCCCGGCCGGCGCCCTCGACACCCTCGCGCCGCACACCGTCGTCGAGTCCCGCACCACGGGCCGCCACCTCTCCGCCCTCGTCCGCGCCGCCGGACCGCTGGACGGCGCCTGGCAGACCGCCGAGCCGTCCCTCGAGGAGCTGGTCCTCGCCCACCTCCGCAGCCCGGACGCCCCCGCGCTGACCCTCGACCCCGCCGCCGCCCGGGAG
>NZ_JAAKZX010000131.1 GCF_011045025.1 Streptomyces ureilyticus | reverse complement strand
CGCCCCGCCCCCGCGTACCCGGCACCGCCCCGGACTCCGCGAGGATCACGCGATACGGAGCGTCGAGCAGCTCCCCGTACAGATCCCCCGCGGCGGCCCGCGCATGATCTGGCTGCCCCGCCAGCAGCATGCGCAGCACAGCCGCCCCGATCCGCTGCTCCGCGGCATACAGCGACCGCGACCGCTCCGTCGTGAGCGTCAGCAGAGCGATCGCGGAATGCACGGCGTACCGCTCGGCCGTACCCGGCGCCGCGGCGGTACCCACGGCCAACGCTCCCAGAGGCCGCTTCCCCGTCCCCAGCGAGTGCAGCTCGACGCGGTCCTCGTCCTCGCCGTCCTCGGAGGACCCCCCGACGACGGAACTGGCCGGCAGGGGACGCTCCCACAGCCGTTCCACGTCGGCGGTGAGCAGAGCCGCCCGCCGCCCCGCCCACTCGGGCGCCGTCGCGACGACGGCGCCGGTCGCGTCGTACAGGGCGGCCCAGCCGTCGATCTGCGAGGCCAGCGCGGCCAGCAGGCCCTCGGGCCCTCCGCTCAAGGCCCGCTTGGTCAGCTCGCGTTGAGCGGCGAAGCCGGCGGTGACGGCGCGGTACTGGTCGGCGGCGATCGCGGCGGAGACGGCTTTGGTGATGGCGAGGAAGGGGGTGCGCCGCGGGACTTCGAGGAGTGGCAGGCCCTCGCTCTCCGCGGCGTCGAGCAGTGCCTTCGGGATCTCCTCGTAGTGGAGCCCGACCGCGAACCCGAGCCCCGCGACCCCCGCCCCCGCGAGCCGCTTCACGTAGCGCCGCATGGCCTCGGGGTTCTCCGCCTCCAGCTTGAGCGCGGTGATCAGGAGCAGTTCCCCGCCCTCCATGTACGGCACGGGGTCGGCGAGTTCGCTGGCATGAGCCCAGCGGACGGGCCGGTCCAGGTGCTCCTCGCCCGCGCGCACGGTGAGTTTGAGCGCCGAGTGCTGGACGAGCGAGGCGAGCGTCGGGGGCATGGGACCTTCAGGTCTTCCTGGCGAGGCCTTCACCGAAGTGGCGGAAGTGCCGTGACTGGCAGAGGGTGTGATCTTTTGGCCGTCACGTATGAACGACCTGTGTCGATTCTGCCTCACTGTACGGTGACCGCGTCACCTTATGTCCAGATGTCCTGCCACCTGTCGGACTCAGCCGCGAAGATCCACCAGCAAGGGCGGCGCGTGTTCCCCGCGCACGCTCGTGAGCGACAGCACCGCATGCCCGGGTGGAACGGCATGCGCCAGATCGGAGGCGGACCACCGCTCACGTTCGACCTGGCGGACGGTGACGGCCCGGGCGGTGGGCGCACGTCCCGTGATCACGCGGCGCAGGGCGTGGGCGGTCTTGCCCAGCGGTGTCTCGGCGATGATCTGCCGGTCGGTGACGTCCGTCGCCTCGGTCCACTCCTTGCCCCACACCTCGGCGAAGTCCTGCCCGTCCCAGGGTGTGAGCCCAGACAGGGCCATCCGGCAGCCGATCGCCCCGAGCAGCGGCGACCTGAGCGGACGCGGCACATCGTCGAGCGTACGCAGCGTCATGACCACCCCGGCGTTGGCTGACCGCAGCCGCTGGACTCCTCGTACGGCCTCGGGAGTGACGACGCCCGTCGCGTCGTCCAGCACCAGACATGCGAACAACGACCGGTCCTCGCGTACCGCCACACTCGCCGTGAACTGCGCGAGGACAAGCCTGGCCAGGATCCGCGAGGCGTCGGCGTGCCCGCGTTCGGGCAGGTCGATGCGTACCCGCACCGGGTTGTCCAGGGCGCGCAGGGAGAAGGGCCGGGACTGACCGGACGTATCGAAGAACCCGGCGAAGGCGGGGCGGTCCAGCAGCGCCACTCGATCGGCGAGCACTCCGCCGACATCGCCCGGGTGCCCCAACTGCCGTTCGCGGGCGTCGAGTTCGCGCAGCAGTGATTCCTGTCCGGCCTCCGTGAGCGCCTTGCGCAGCGCGCCGAGCGGGCCGGGCGCGCCGTCGAGGAGCTGTCGCAGTTCGGGCACGGAGGGGAAGCGCCCGTGGACCGCGCGATACGGGCCGAGGAGTTGGGCGAGCACGGTGGTGGAGCGGCGGTGGTCTCCGCCGGGGTGCGGATCGGTGAGGTCGCCGACCAGTGCCTCGGCGAGGACGGTCGCCGCCTCGTCGGGATCGGTGGTCCCGCCGTACAGGTCGAGGTCGTAGACGGACTCGGGGCTTCCGACCCGTACGACGACGTCATACGCGTCGGCAGGCCCGAGTCCCGCGCCCGCGGCCCCGACCACGACGACGGCGGCCCGTCCGGCGAGCGCGTGCAGGCACAGCGACTCGGCGAGCGGCCAGACGACTCCGCTGGTCTTGCCGGATCCGGCGGGGCCGACGGCGAGCAGGGAGGTGCAGAGGAGTTCGGGGCCGACGCCGAGTCCGGTGCCGCGGTAGGCGTAGGGATTGCGCGGGTCGTCGGCGGTCGTGCCGAGCCGGACCTGCCCGGTGACGAGGTCGTGCTGGGCCAGGCGCCCCGGAAGATCACGCTCGCCGGAAGGGTGCAGGCAGGCGGCGGCACCGTCCTTGAGCACGGCGCCGGTGAACGTGGCGAGACTGTGCCGGCCGCTGCGTACGCCCTGCCAGGCGCGGGTGATGCGGGCATGGTCGACGTCGCGCATCAGCCCGGAGCGGGCCTCGGCGGCGAGCCGTTCGGCGGCGTCGGCGGCTCCGGCGTCGCGGAGTCCGGGCCACTCGGCGGGGTCCCGCTGGGGCGGCGGCGCGACGGGCCGCTCGCGCTGGCGTCGCAGGCGTGACGTCACGAACCGGCGCCATACCTCGCCCCAGCGGCCGAGGCGTCCGACACTGACCATGATCATCAGGGCCACGACGGTGTACCAGGTGTAGCTGAGGACCACGCGGGTGTAGGAGCCCGGCTCCGCCCAGGAATCGGGAATCATCGCGTAGAGAGGCACCAGCCACCAGCCGCCCAGGTAGCCGTTCCACAGCAGTGACCAGATCAGCCACCCCACGAGAAAGGCGATCAGCGCGCCGCTGAGCAACTGCCGGTTCGACACGACCTCCGGCTCCTCGTCCGGCCGCGGCCGATGCCCGAACCGCCACACCCCCGGCGCCGCCTCGGGCCGCGGCGCCCGCAGCCAGGCCAGGAAGGCGGAGCCGTCCGGCATCGCCGGCGTGCCCGGCGCCTGCGCGGGCCGTGGCGGCACCCGAGGCGGCCCCGCCGGGCGCGGCACACGATCGGCGTGCGTGCCCCGTGCGTCCTGCGTGCCGTCGCTGTCCATCGCCCTTGTCCCCTGACCAGCCGTTCGATCCACCATCAGCGAGCCAATCTAATGCCCCCGCAGGGGGAGTTCACCGCTTACCGGGCCGCGCCGGGTCCGACACCTCCGCCGCCGCCATGTCCACCGCGGACAACCCAGCAGGCCGACAACGCCCACATGGAGCATGCCCACTCCTCACCCCCACCCCTAGCCTCCGAAGAGCGAGCTGTCCGAAAAGACCTCTCCGCACAGACCCCGCTGGACCCCGCCGCCAGACCCCAGGGAGCCCCCTCATGAGCGCACTTCCGCAGGAGCGCCGCCTCATCACCGCCATCCCCGGCCCGAAGTCGCAGGAGTTGCAGGCCCGTCGCAGTGCCGCGGTCGCGGCCGGTGTGGGGTCCGTGCTGCCCGTGTTCGCCGCGCGCGCGGACGGCGGAATCATCGAGGACGTCGACGGAAACCGGCTGATCGACTTCGGCTCCGGAATCGCCGTGACCGGCGTCGGTGCCAGCGCCGAGGCCGTCGTACGCAGGGCATCCGCGCAGCTCGCCGACTTCACCCACACCTGTTTCATGGTCACGCCGTACGAGGGCTATGTGGCCGTCGCCGAGGCGCTGGCCGAACTGACCCCCGGCGACCACGCCAAGAAGTCCGCCCTCTTCAACTCGGGCGCCGAGGCCGTCGAGAACGCCGTCAAGATCGCCCGCATCCACACCAAGCGCCAGGCCGTCGTCGTCTTCGATCACGGCTATCACGGCCGTACGAATCTGACGATGGCGCTGACCTCGAAGAACATGCCGTACAAGCAGGGCTTCGGCCCCTTCGCGCCCGAGGTCTACCGGATGCCGATGGCGTACGGCTACCGCTGGCCGACCGGCCCCGAGAACTGCGGCCCCGAGGCCGCCGCACAGGCCATCGACCAGATCAGCAAGCAGGTGGGCGCGGACAACGTGGCCGCGATCGTCATCGAGCCGCTCCTCGGCGAGGGCGGCTTCATCGAGCCGGCGAAGGGCTTCCTGCCGGCGCTCAGCGAGTTCGCCCGGGACAACGGCATCGTCTTCGTGGCCGACGAGATCCAGTCAGGTTTCTGCCGCACCGGTCAGTGGTTCGCGTGTGAGGACGAGGGCATCGTCCCGGACCTGATCACCACGGCGAAGGGCATCGCGGGCGGTCTGCCGCTGGCCGCCGTCACCGGCCGCGCCGAGATCATGGACGCCGCGCACGCGGGCGGCCTGGGCGGCACCTATGGCGGAAATCCGGTCGCCTGCGCGGGCGCCCTCGGCTCGATCGAGACGATGAAGGAGCTCGACCTGGCCGCCAGGGCGCGGCACATCGAGACGGTCATGAAGGCACGTCTCGGCGCCATGCAGGAGAAGTACGAGATCATCGGCGACGTCCGCGGACGCGGCGCCATGATGGCCATCGAGCTCGTCAAGGACCCGACCACCAAGGAGCCGAACCCGGAGGCCACCGCCGCGCTCGCCAAGGCCTGCCATCAGGAGGGCCTGCTGGTCCTGACCTGTGGCACATACGGCAACGTGTTGCGCTTCCTGCCGCCCATGGTCATCGGCGAGGAGCTGCTGAACGAGGGCCTCGACATCCTGGAGCAGGCATTCACCCGCATCTGAGCCCCATCTGAGCAGGATCTCTCTCATCCGGTTCCGCTGCCGGGCGGAGCTTGTCACCTTCTCGGTCGCGAACGGCCGAGTTTGCGTACTCGGTCGTTCGCACCTCGTCGCGCTCCCGACTGCCCCCTACGACAGGACGGTCACGGGTCGCATCTCCCCACAATTCGGCATCTTCAGGCCGGTGCGAGGACGGGTGCGGTGACGAACACCCACGCCGAGCGGGCGCGGTTGCGCACGTTGACCCCGGCGACGTGGTCGGCGGGCCCAGCGAGGCCGCACCGACGACAACGGAAATGGTCCCGGTCGGGCCGGTTGGCCCGCTCCGTGTGCCCGCAGCGCGGGCAGCGCTGCGAGGTGTAGGCCGCATCCACGTGCAGGAACGGCACCCCGGCTCGTCGGGCCTTGTAGGCGAGGTGCTGCCCGAGCTGGTGGAACGGCCAGGAAGACAAGGTGCCCCGCTGGTCGCGGCGAAGCCGTACCCGTTCGCGGATTCCGTCCAACTCTTCGACGGCGATCCCGCGACCGGTGCGTTGCGCGACGGACACGATCTCTTTGCTGATCCGGTGATTCACGTGGGTGGCATGATGCTGCTCCTCCTTCGCCCGGCAGGCCAGACGACGGGTGGCAGAACGGGTGCCCTTGGCCTGCAGCTCGGCCCGCTTACGCGCCTGCCAGCGCCGGTATCGACCCAGGCGGCGGCCCTGGTAGTTGGTGTCATCGCTGGTGGTGGCGAGGTTGACGATGCCGCGGTCCACCCCGATCCAGTCACTCGGCTCATACGCCTCGGGATCTGGCAGGTCGCAGGTCGCGATGAGGAACCACTTCCCGCCCCGCTGGACCAGGTCGGACTCGCCTTTGCGGTACTCGGCCAGCGTCTTGAGCTGGTCCGGCGAGCCGACGTAGCGGATGCCGCGCATCCGCCCGTCCACCGTCCAGATCGACACTGTCCGCGCGTCCGTCTGCCAGGACAAGCCCCGGTCGTCGAACGGCTGCGCCGCTTCTGGATGGAACGTGACCGGCGAGCCGACGGCCTTGCGGTACCGCTTTGCCCCCGGATTGCCCAGCCGCCCGGCTTGCAGGCTCGCCGTGAGCGCGCCGTAGGCGTCCACGACCTTCTTCACCACCCGCACCGCGGGCTGGGCCGACAGCCCGAACGTTGCCTTGATGTCCGTGTAGACCAGTTTCTGCAGGCCGTTGCGGTCCTTGATGCCCGTTTGGAAGGCGGTCTGGGAGACATGGTCGGCGGCCCGGTTGCAGGCGCGCAGGGTCGCCGCCAGCGCCGCCGCCTGCTCCGGCGACGGCAACAGCTTCACTTGCACCACCAGCTTCACGACCCCAAACCTAGGCAGTGCATCGCACAACCGGGCGGACTTCGTACACGGTCACCCATCTGTGCGATCAATTGGCATGCATGAGCGATTTCCTGGCCTGTGTGCGGACCTCAGGAGCAGGAGTGCGGGAACTGCGCGAGCAACCCAAGGCAACCCGCACTCGCCAAAGTGGAGCACCAACCACGGCGAGTGGTACAGCTCGGACAAGCCATCGCCCGGGCCGACAGGCCTACCGTGGGGGCGTCCAACACCACACCAAACCGAAGGGCCGGACCCCATGACCCACACGCACGCCTTCTGGCTCGCCGGCCGCCAGGCCACAGGTGACACCGCGGTCGAGGTCACATCCCCTTGGGACGGCCACGTCGTCGGGACCGTGAGCGTGCCGAGCGACGCGCAGGTCGACGAGGCCGTCGCCGCGGCGCACGCCGTGCGCGACGAGTTCGCCGCCACCCCGGCCCACATCCGCGCCGCCGTCCTCGATCACGTATCCCGCCGCCTCCGCGAGCGGACAGAGGAGATCGCCCGCCTCATCTCCGCCGAGAACGGCAAGCCCCTCAAGTGGGCCCGCGGAGAAGTCGGAAGAGCCGTCTCCGTGTTCCGGTTCGCGGCCGAGGAAGCCCGGCGGTTCAACGGCGGCGAGGCCCAGCGCCTCGACACCGACCCCGCCGGACAGGGGCGGCTCGCCATCACACGCCGCTTCCCCAAGGGCGCCGTCCTCGGCATCGCACCCTTCAACTTCCCCCTCAACCTCTGCGCCCACAAGATCGCCCCAGCCATCGCCGCCGGCGTCCCGATCATCCTCAAGCCCGCCCCCGCGACGCCGCTGTCGGCCCTGATGATCGGCGAACTGCTCGCGGAGGCGGAAGCCGAAGGTGAGAGCCAAGCCGGGACCAAGCTGCCCAGCGGAGCGTGGAGCATCCTCCCCGTCGCCAACGACCGCATGCCCGCCCTCGTACAGGACGACCGCCTGCCCGTCATCTCGTTCACCGGCTCCGAGAAGGTCGGCTTCTCGATCATGGACTCGGTGCCGCGCAAACACTGCACCCTGGAACTGGGCGGAAACGGCGCGGCCGTCGTCCTGGCCGACTACGCCAGTGACGAGGACCTGGACTGGGCGGCAAGCCGTATCGCCACCTTCTCCAACTACCAGGGCGGCCAGTCCTGCATCTCCGTCCAGCTAGTGATCGCCGACGCCTCCGTGTACGACCGGCTGGTGCCCCGCATCATCGCCGCCGTCGAGGCCCAGGTGACCGGCGACCCCTCCGACGAGGCGACCGACGTCGGACCGCTGGTCAGCGAGGACGCCGCCGAGCGCGTAGAGGCGTGGGTCGACGAGGCGGTCGAGGCGGGAGCCCGGCTGCTGACCGGCGGCAAACGAGACGGAGCCTCGTACGCGCCGACCGTTCTCGCCGATGTGCCCACCGACGTCACCCTGTACTGCGAGGAGGTCTTCGGACCCGTCCTCACCCTGCGGAAGGTGGACGGAGAGGCCGCCGCCTTCACCGCCGTCAACGAATCCAAGTACGGCCTCCAGGCAGGGGTGTTCACCCACGACCTGCGGACTGCCTTCCGTGCGCACCGGGCGCTGGAGGTCGGCGGCGTGATCATCGGCGACGTCCCCTCCTATCGCGCCGACCAGATGCCGTACGGCGGAGTGAAGCAGTCCGGCGTCGGCCGCGAGGGCGTGAAGTTCGCGATGGAGGACTACACCTACGAGCGGGTCATGGTGCTGACCGGGCTCAACCTCTAGCCAAGGACTGAACCTCTGGCCCAGAACTCAGCCTCAGGCACAACTCAGCTGCCCCTGGCTTGTGACAATCGTTTTCATGTAGGCTCGACCCGTATCCCGGGATGAAGGGGCCCGGCACCGATGCCTTCCGGTGCCGGGCCCTCCCTGTGCGTCGGCCTGATCCGGACCCTCAACCGGAGAAGCCGACGCGCGCGAGCCGAACCCGGCCGCGCAGCCTGATGTGCAGGTCGTGAACCCCGGCGACGTGCGTCGTCACCGGTCCGGTCACGGTGGTGTAGTCGTACGGGCCAGAAGTCGCCGGGATGTCCAGCCGCGCGAGCACCGGGCCACCCGCCAGCGCCACCTCGACCGAACCCTCACCCGCCGCCTCGACGGACACCGTGGCCGTACGGCCGCCGAAGTCGCAGGCCCGGAAGACCAGTTCGGCCTCACCCGCGCCTGCACTCGCCGCCTCACTCCCGCCCACCGGCGTCACCGCGTCCCCCGACACCTTCGTACGGTCGACGATCTCGGCACCGCGCTGCTCGTCGAAGTCGGCGGCGTTCAGGCCGAGCTCGAGGGCCGGACGGGGAGGCGTGGGAGTGCCGTCGAGGTCGATCGTGCAGCGCAGCCGGATGTCCTCGCTGGATGCGCCCACGAGCACCTCGTACGCTCCCGGCTCCAGCCGCCACCTGCCGTGTGCCACATCCCAGAACTCGAAGGTGTGCAGCGGGAGTTCGAAGGAAAGCTCGGCGGAGGCGCCGGGGGCCAGGTGGACTCGGCGGTGTGCCGCCAGATCCCGGCGCGGGCGCGGGACCGAGGGGTGCACCGCGCGCGTGTAGAGCTGGACGACCTCGTCGGCGCCCACTCCGCTCGCGTTGGTGACCGTGACGGATATCTTCAACTCGCCATCGCCCGGCTCGACTTGAAGGTCGTCGTAGGTGAAGGACGCGTACGACAAGCCGTGCCCGAACGGGAAGAGCGGGGTGCCCTCGAAGTACAGGTACGTCTGGCGGCTGCCGATCACGTCGTAGTCGAGGAGGCCGGGGAGGTCCGCGTCGGAGGCGTACCAGGTCTGTGGGAGGCGGCCGGCCGGGGAGACGTCGCCCGCCAGGACGCGGGCCAGGGCGGTACCGGCCGCCTGACCGCCGTGGGCCGTCCAGAGCAAGGCCCCGAGGCCTTCGGGATCCACCGCGTACGGGTAGGCGGAGACGAGGGCCAAGGCGGTGTTCGGGTTCGCGGCACGGGCGGCCCGCAGTAGCCGCTCCTGGTGCTCGGGGAGCCGGAGTGTCGTACGGTCCTCCGTCTCGCGGCCGTTGATGTGCGGGTCGTTGCCCGCGACCACGACCACCACGTCCGCGGTGGCGGCGGTCCGGGCCACCGCCTCCTCGCCACGCTCCGTGACGATCACCTCGAAGGTCTCGGCGTCGCGCGGATCGTCGGCGGCAACCTTGGCGCCGTCGGCGGCGACAGTGACGTACCGACCAGTCCCCAGGTGCTTCAGGAGGTGCCCGTTCGCGTGGGAATCACTGGGTTCCAGGCGCTCCAGGGGTTCCAGGGGTTCCAGGCGGAATGTCTCCTGGACGACCCAGCCGCCGGGCTGGTCCGCCGACGCGCGGACGTAGCCGTCGTCGGCCACGGAGAGGTAGCGGCCGTCGGGGGCGCGGAGGGTGAGGACGCCCTCGCCCCAGTCGATCAGCGCGAGGTCCGTGCCGGTGACGTCGGTGGTCAGCGGGGGCAGGTCCGTCCTGCCCGCGAGGAGGGCCGGGTCCAGGGCGCCCTCGGCGCCGCGGGCTTCGTCGGTCACGTCGTCGGCGAGGGGCACGCTCAGATACGTACCGGCCGAGGTCTTCAGGCGGATCCGGTCCACGCCCTCCGCGAAGTCGACGTGCTCGGCGCCGAAGCGCTCGTACAGGCCTTCCAGGGGTGTGGAGCGGTGGATGAGCGTGCCGCTGTACCAGTCGAGCTTGCACTCGTCGGCGAGGAGGCCGACCACGGCGATGCGGGTGCCTTCGGCGAGGGGCAGCAGGTCGTCGTTCTTGAGGAGGACGATCGCCTGTTCCGCGGCCTCCTGGGCGAGGGCGCGGTGGGCCGGGGTATCAAAGGCCTTCGTGTCCGCGTACGGGTCCAGGTGCGGGTCGAACTCGCCGAGCCGGAAGCGGACCGCGAGCTGGCGGCGGACCGCCGCGTCGATGTCCGCCTCGGTCAACAGGCCCTGGTCGAGGGCACCTTGGACTCGTTCGGCGATCTTCGAGCTGTCCGTGCCGTGGTCCGTGAAGCTGTCCACGCCCGCGCGCAGGGCGGCGGCCGTCGCCTCCTCGTGCGTGTCGAAGTAGTGCTCGGAGTCGACCAGGTTGGACGGCGCGCCCGCGTCCGAGCAGACCAGGAGTTCCTGGTCCGTCCAGGTGCGCAGGTGCTCGCGCAGATACGGCGATACGTGGTTGGGGCGGCCGTTGACCAGGTTGTACGCGGGCATCACCCCGGCCACCGTGCCTGCCTCTACCGTCTCGCGGAAGGCGCGCAGGTCGTACTCGCGCAGGACGCGGGGGCGGACGGACGACGAGGTGATGTCCCGCTGAGTCTCGTTGTTGTGCGCGAGCCAGTGCTTGAGGACGGGGGCCGTGCGCCAGTACGCGGGGTGGTCGCCGCGCAGGCCGCGGGTGTACGCCGTCGCGATCGCCGAGGTGAGCTTGGGGTCTTCGGAATAGCCCTCCTCGTTGCGGCCCCAGAGGGGGTGGCGCAGGAGGTTGACCGTGGGGGCCCAGACGTTGAGGCCGACGCGGTCGTCGCGGGCGCGCATCGCGCGGGCCTCGGTGGAGACGGCTTCGCCTACGCGGCGTACGACCTCCTCGTTCCAGGTCGCGCCGAGGCCCACCGCCTGCGGGAACACGGTGGCCGGGCCCATCCAGGCCACGCCGTGCAGCGCCTCCTGGCCGGTGCGGAACGCGGCGACGCCGAGTCGCTCCACGGCGGGCGCGAACTGGTGCAGCAACGCGACGCGTTCGGCCACGGTGAGCCGCGACAGGAGATCGTCGACGCGCTTCGCGAACGGCAGCTGCGAGTCGCGGAAAGGCGGCGTTTGTGCGGTCACGCTGGCATCCCTTTGTGGAGGAGCGATGAAGAGCTTTCGAAGCGCTTCGATGCTCATTCGACCGGAGGGTGGGTGTCAAGACATCCCGAGGCAACATCTCCGCATCCTCTCGGGTGTTTCAAGGCCCAGATCGGACAGGTTCAGTCCTTTACACCTCGGAGGAATGTTGGGAACGACTCTTGTGCACCCTCGGGTGTTCACTTAACCTCGCAGCAACATCGAAGCGCTTCGACTGGGTCGAACGGACCGCAATCGCGGTCACATTCCTCCGAGGTCCGCTTCAGCTCAGCCAGTTTCACTCAAGACACCACAGCCGACGGCTCTACCGCCGGGTGTCCTGGTGTGCGCCATGAAGGGTTGACGCAATGACGCCGAACACCTCTGCCCCCAGCCGGAGAAGCTTCCTCGCCTCCACGGCGGTCGCCGCCGCCGCGGTGGCCGGAGGCGTGCCACTGCTGTCCGCCTGCGGCGGCTCGCAGGAGGGCCGCAAGGAAGGCACCACGTCCGGCAAGGACGCCGCGAAGATCCTCCCGGCCTACGTGGCATCGACCGTGGTGGCGCCCGACATCCCGGCGAAGAACGGCTCGGCGGCCGGTTTCACCAAGGCGATCCCCACGGCCGAGCTGAAGACGTCGGTGGCCAAGAAGATGGGCAGCGGCGGCAAGCTCACGATCCTGTCGCCGTTCTTCGGCACCCCGCCGAAGACCGACAACCCGTACTACAAGGCCATGAACGAGGCCATCGGCGTCGACGTCACTTGGCAGAACCAGGACGGCGTCACCTACGACCAGAAGCTCGGCGCGGTCCTCGCCGGCAACAACATCCCCGACGTCGTGACCGTGCCGGGCTGGAACATGATGGGCCGGATACCCAGCGCCCTCAACGCCAAGTTCGCGGACCTCGGCCCTTACCTGTCGGGCGACAAGGTCAGGGACTACCCGAACCTCGCGGCCGTCCCCACCGAGGCCTGGCAGCGCGGCATCTTCGGCGGTCAGCTGCGGGCGATCCCGATGCCCGCCTCGTACGTCTCGGACATCGCGCCCCTGTACCGCAGGGACCTGTTCAAGGAGAAGGGCTACAGCGTCCCGAAGACCCCGGACGAGTTCCTGTCCTGGGCCAAGGAGGCCACCGACGCCAAGTCGAAGCTCTGGGCCTGCGACGACATGAAGTGGGCGTCGTGGAACTTCTTCGGCGTCCTGTCCGGCAGCGACAAGGCGCTGTGGTGGAACATGCAGGACGGCAAGCTGATCAACCGCGTCGAGACCGAGCAGTACCTCGAAGCCCTCGAGTGGACGCGCAAGCTCTACGCGGCCAAGGTCGTCCACCCGGACGCGGCCCAGGGCAAGGAGGGCGGCACGGCGGGCAACCGTTTCACCGCCGGCGAGGTGCTGGTCTACAACAGCAACATCTCCGACTGGTGGGGCAAGACCGCCGAACAGGCAACCCAGAACTCGGACTTCGACATAGCCGCGTTCGACTACTTCGGCCCGGACGGCGGCGACCCGACGCTGTGGGCGGTCCAGCCCGCCAACATCTTCACCTTCATCAGCAAGAAGGCGACCGAGGCCCAGATCAAGGACTTCCTGGCCCTCTGCAACTTCTGCGCGGCGCCGTACGGCACCAAGGAGTTCATGCTCACCGCGTACGGCGTCGAGGGCGTGGACTATGAGATCAAGAAGGGCCTGCCGGTCAAGACGACCCAGGGCGTCAACGAGGTCAACGGCGCCTACGACTACACCGGCAACCCCGCCCCGTACGTCGCCTACCCCGACTTCCCCGAGGTCACCAAGGGCATGGTCGAGTGGCAGCAGCGCATGGGCGCCTTCACCAAGAAATCCTCCTTCTTCGGCCTGTACGTCACCGAGCCCAACCGCTGGGCCAACCTCGCCGACGACTTCGAGCAGCTCGAGGACGACGTGGTGCGCGGCCGCAAGAAGATCAGCGATGTGCAGCAGGCCGTGTCCGAGTGGAAGAAGAAGGGCGGCGACGACCTGCGCGACTGGTACAAGAAGCTGCTCGACGACAACGGGTCGGCGAACTGACCCGGGGCTGAGGCGAGGAGAAGGCCGTGTCCCACAGCACGGTGCCCCGGTCCAGGGCCGAGGCGAAGACCCCCGCGGAGGATCCGGCGGCGTCCGACGGCGCCGGACACCGCTCCCGGTTCCGGCCGCGATCCCGGTCCGGGTCGCGGTCCGGGTCGCGGTCCGGGTCGCGGTCCGGGTCGCGCGAGGACAAGCGCCGGGGGAAGCTGAGCGTCCGGATCCGGTTCAAGCGCGATCGCACGCTGATCCTGATGACCCTGCCGGCGGTGCTGCTGATCCTGGTCTTCAACTACGTACCGATCCTCGGCAACGTGGTCGCCTTCCAGGACTACGACCCGTACCTCAGCGAGAACGGCTTCGTCGCCATCTTCCAGAGTCCCTGGATCGGCTTCGAGCAGTTCGAGCGGATCTTCGCGGACTCGGGCTTCTGGCACGCGGTGCAGAACACGTTCGTGCTGTTCTTCCTGCAACTGGTGCTGTTCTTCCCGATCCCGATCCTGCTCGCGCTCCTCATCAACAGCGTGGTCAGGCCCCGGGTACGGGCCCTCGCCCAGGCGATCATGTACCTCCCGCACTTCTTCTCCTGGGTCCTCGTCGTCACCGTCTTCATGCAGATCTTCGGCGGCGCGGGCATCATCGCGCAGACCCTCCGCCAGCACGGCTACGAGGGCTTCGACCTGATGACCAACCCGGAGACCTTCAAGTACCTGGTCACGCTCGAGATGGTCTGGAAGGACGCGGGCTGGGGCATCATCGTCTTCCTCGCGGCGCTGTCCTCCGTCTCCAACGACCTGTACGAGGCCGCCGCCATGGACGGCGCCGGACGCTGGCGGCGCATGTGGCACATCACGCTGCCCGCCCTGCGTCCGGTGATCGCCCTGCTTCTGGTGCTGCGCGTCGGCGACGCCCTCACCGTCGGCTTCGAGCAACTGCTGCTCCAACGGCAGGCGGTGGGCGTCGCCGCCTCCGATGTGCTCGACACCTATGTGTGGTGGAACGGCATCCGCAACCAGGACTTCAGCTATGCCGCCGCCGCAGGACTCATCAAGGGCTTCGTCGGCCTGGCGCTGGTGCTGACCGCCAACAAGGTCGCCCATCTCATGGGTGAGCAGGGGGTGTACAAGAAGTGAGCGCTGTCCTCGACAAGCCGGCCGACGAGCGGCCGGCGGCGAAGAAGCCGAGCCCCTGGGCGGCCCCTCCCCGCCCGGTCTGGGAGGAGGAGCCGGCCAAGGCCGGCCTAGCCGGCAAGGGTCTCGTCCTGAGCCTCGCCTGCCTGGCGATCCTCTTCCCGCTGTGGATCGTCATCGTCACCAGCCTCCAGTCGAAGAAGACCATCGACGAGGCCGGCGGACTGGTGGTGATCCCCAAGGGCATCACCTTCGTCGCCTACCAGGAACTCCTCAGCGGAGGCCAGGTCCAGCGCGCCGCACTGGTCAGCGTCGGGGTGACCGTGGTCGGCACGCTGTTCAGCATGGCCGTGTCGGTGCTGTGCGCATACGGTCTCTCGCGCAGCGGCTCGCTCGCCCACCGCGGAATCCTGATGACGCTGCTGGCGACCATGTTCTTCGGCGCGGGCCTGATCCCGACGTACCTGCTGGTGCAGGGGCTCGGGATGACCGACACCTACCTCGCGCTGATCCTCCCCAGCGCGGTGAGCGTCTTCAACATCCTTGTCCTGCGGGCGTTCTTCATGGGCATCTCCCAGGAGCTGATCGACAGCGCCCGTATCGACGGGGCCGGCGACTGGCGCATCCTGTGGAAGATCGTGATGCCGCTGTCCCGCGCGGTGCTCGCGGTGATCGCGCTCTTCTACGCGGTGGGCTACTGGAGCGCCTGGTTCAACGCGTCGATCTATCTGACCGACCAGGACATGATGCCGCTGCAGAACGTGATGATTCAGCTGGTGCAGAAGCAGGAACGGCCGGTTGGGCTCTCCGCCCAGGTCAACACGGGTGAGCTGTCCGCTCTGGCTCTGCAGATGGCCGTGATGGTGCTGGCGCTTATTCCGGTGGCTGTGCTTTCGCCGTTTGTGCAGCGGCATTTCAAGAAGGGCATGTTGACCGGCGCGGTCAAGGGCTGACTCCGGTCAGCCGTCTTCATTGGGTCAGTTGAACACTGCGGGTCGGTTGTGGCTGGTCGCGCCCGCGCGGCGGAGCCGCAAATTGACACAGCCCCGCGCCCCTGAAGGGGCGCCCCCGAATCCCGACTTTGAATAGGGCGCCCCGCGCTCCTAAAGGGCGCCACCCCCAGCCCGTTACGGGGCGCCGTCCGCTGCTCTTCACGGGCAGCCGTCCCCCACCCCCACTCCTCTCTCCCAGAACGAGGTATGTCATGCGCACGCCCCGCCCGAGCAGACGCGTCATCCTCGCCGGGACCGCCACTGCCGCCGCGCTCTCCGCCGTCGGACCCCTGGCACAGGCAGCCCCGGCCCCATCGGCGGCCGACGCCGGCGCGACCCGCTATCGCTGGCGCAACGTCGTCATCGGCGGTACCGGATTCATCACCGGCGTGCTGTTCCACCCCTCCGTGCGCGGGCTCGCCTACGCCCGTACCGACATCGGCGGCGCCTACCGCTGGGACGACCGGGCCGCCCGCTGGACGCCGCTCACCGACCACCTCGGCTGGGACGACTGGAACCTCCTCGGTGTGGAGGCGATGGCCGTCGACCCCAGGCACCCGAACCGGCTGTACCTCTCCCTCGGCACCTACGCCCAGCCCTGGGCCGGCAACGGCGCCGTCCTGCGCTCCGACGACCGCGGCGCCACCTGGTCCCGCACCGACCTGACCGTGAAGCTCGGCGCCAACGAGGACGGTCGCGGTACCGGCGAACGTCTCCTCGTCGACCCGCGCGACAGCGACACCCTGTGGCTGGGTACCCGGCACGACGGCCTGCTCAAGTCGACCGACCGGGGCGCCACTTGGGCAGCCGTGACCGACTTCCCCGCGAAGTCGAGCGCCACCGGACAGGGCGTCACCTTTTTCGTCGCGGCCGGGCGTTCCGTCTACGCCGGCTGGGGCGACGGTGACGGCACCTCCGGCACGGCGAACCTGTACCGCACCGCCGACGGCACGACATGGGAGGCCGTGCCCGCTCAGCCGCCCGGCGCCTCGGCCAAGGTCCCGATCCGGGCCGCGTACGACCGGCACACCCGCGAGCTGTACGTGACGTACGCCGACGCGCCCGGCCCCAACGGCCAGTCCGACGGCAGCGTGCACAAGCTGCGCACCGCCACCGGCAAGTGGACCGAGGTGACCCCCGTGCAGCCCGGCGGCACCACGGAAGACGGCTCGGCGGACAACTTCGCCTACGGCGGAGTCGCCGTCGACGCCCGCCGCCCGGGCACCGTCGTCGTGTCCACCAACAACCGCTGGGCGGCCATCGACACGCTGTTCCGGACCACCGACGGCGGTCGTACCTGGACGTCCCTCAAGGACGCGGCTGTCTTGGACGTATCGGAGACTCCCTTCCTCAACTGGGGTGCTGACAAGCCGAAGTTCGGCTGGTGGATCCAGGCGCTCGCCCTGGACCCGTACGACTCGAGGCACATCGTGTACGGGACCGGGGCGACCCTCTACGGCACCCGCGACCTCAAGCGCTGGGCGCCGCAGATCCGCGGCCTGGAGGAGACGTCCGTGCGCCAGCTGATCTCGCCCCCGGTCGGGGAGGCGCACCTGCTGAGCGGGCTCGGGGACATCGGCGTGATGTACCACGAGCGGCTCACGGCGTCTCCGTCGCGCGGTATGGCGGCGAACCCCGTGTTCGGGTCGGCGACGGGACTCGCGCAGGCCGCGGCCAAGCCGTCGTACGTCGTCCGGGCGGGCTGGGGCGACAACGGCAACGGCGCGTACTCGAACGACGGCGGCCGGACCTGGGCGCCCTTCGAGGCCCAGCCGGACATCGCCAAGGACGCACCGGGGCCGATCGCCACCAGCGCCGACGGCAGTACGCTGTTGTGGTCCTTCGTGCACTGGGACGGCACGAAGTACGCAGCCCACCGCTCCACCGACAACGGCGCGACCTGGTCCGAGGTCTCCTCCTTCCCGAAGGGCGCCACGCCGGTCGCCGACCCGGCCGACCCGACGCTCTTCTACGCATACGACACCGACACAGGAACGCTATACGCCAGCACTGACAGTGGCCGTTCCTTCACCGCCCGCGCGACCGGGCTGCCCTCCGGAGACAGCCAGTTCAAGGTGGTGGCGGCCCCGGGCCGCTCCGGTGACCTGTGGATCTCCGCGAAGGAGAACGGTCTCTTCCGGTCCACCGACGGCGGCGCCGCCTTCTCGAAGGTCGCGAGTTGCCGTTCCTCCCACTGCCTCGGCTTCGGTAAGGCGGCCCGCCGCGCCGGCTACCCCGCGATCTACCAGGTCGGCGCGATCGAGGCGGGGTCCGTCACCGGCGTCCTCCGCTCCGACGACGGGGCCAGGACCTGGGTCCGTATCAACGACGACGCCCACCAGTGGGGCTGGACCGGCGAGACGATCACCGGCGACCCGCGCGTCCACGGCCGCGTCTACATCGCCACCAACGGACGCGGCATCCAGTACGGGGACCCGGTCTGATGCCCCCGACCCCGCACCCGCACTCGCGCCAGCGACCGGGCCTCGCTGACGCCACCCGTGGCCGCATCCTCTTCGGCGGCGACTACAACCCCGAGCAGTGGCCCGAGGAGACCTGGCACGAGGACGTACGCCTCATGAAGGCGGCCGGGGTCAACTCCGTCACCCTCGGCGTCTTCTCCTGGGCGAAGCTCGAACCCCGGCCCGGAGCAAGGGAGTTCGGCTGGCTCGACCGGCTGATGGACCTCATGCACGACAACGGCATCGGCGTCGTCCTCGCCACGCCCACTGCCTCACCCCCGCCCTGGATGGGCCGCCTGCACTCCGACACCCTGCCCCGCGACGAGGACGGCCGCACCGAATGGTGGGGCGGCCGCCAGCACTTCTCGCACTCCAGCGCCGCCTACCGCCGTTACGCCGCCGCCATCACCGAGGACCTGGCCGCCCGTTACGGCAGCCATCCCGCTCTCACGATGTGGCATATCAACAACGAGTACTGCACCTACGACTGGGGCGACGAGGCCGCCGCCACCTTCCGCCGCTGGCTCCAGGACAAGTACGGCACACTCGACGCGCTCAACACCGCCTGGGGCACGGCCTTCTGGAGCCAGGGCTACGGCGACTGGGACGAGGTCCTGCCACCCCGCCACGCCCACTACCTGAAGAACCCCACGCAGGTACTGGACTTCAAGCGCTACACCTCCGACATGCTCCTGGAGTGCTACGTCGCCGAGCGTGACATCGTCCGTCGGCACACCCCGCACATCCCGGTGACCACCAACTTCATGCCGATGTGGGTGGGGCAGGACGCTTGGAGATGGGCCGAGGAGGAGGACCTCGTCTCCGTCGACATCTACCCGGACCCGCGCGATCCCTTCGGCGCCCAGAACGGCGCCCTCATCCAGGACATGACCCGCTCCCAGGCCCGCGGCGGCCCGTGGATGCTCATGGAGCAGGCGGCCGGTCCGGTGAACTGGCGGGGCGTCAACCACCCCAAGCCGCGCGGGATGAACCGCCTCTGGTCGCTCCAGGCCGTCGCCCGCGGCGCCGACGCCGTCTGCTACTTCCAGTGGCGGCAGTCCCGGCAGGGCGCGGAAAAGTTCCACTCGGGCATGGTCAGCCACGCGGGGGAGGAGGGACGTACCTACCAGGAGGTCAAACGGCTCGGCGCCGAACTCGCCGCGCTCGGCCCCGAAGTGACCGACAGTCGTATAGAGACCGATGTCGCGATCCTGCACGAGTGGAACGCCTGGTGGGCGGGCGCGCAGGACGGCCGCCTGTCCTCCGAGGTCGACTATCCACAGGTCGTACGCGCCTGGCACCGAGCCCTGTGGGAGGCCCACCTCACCACCGACTTCGCCCACCCCGAGCACGACCTGTCTCCGTACAAGCTGGTCGTCGTCCCGCAGTTGTACCTGCTCACGGACGCGGCGATCGACAACCTCCTCGCATACGTACGAGCCGGGGGCACCCTCGTCTGCGGATTCCTGACCGGTGTCGCGGACGAGGACGACCGGGTGCGGCCCGGCGGCATGGACGCGCGGCTGCGGGAGCTGTTCGGTATCCGCACGCTGCACGAGTGGTGGCCGCTCGATGCGGCGGAAACCGTCGAATGCGACGGCTTCCGGGGGACGTTGTGGTCCGAGGAGCTCGAGGCGGCCAACGATGCCGAACTGGTCGTCCCGTACAAGGGCGGCGAGTTGGACGGTCTGCCGGCGCTGCTGCGCAAGGGGCGCGCCTGGTACGTCTCGACGCTGCCCGAACAGCACGCGCTGCGCGACCTGTTGGCGGACGTGGCGGCCGGTACAGGGGTCCGGCCGCCGCTCGACGGCCTCCCCGCGCAGGTCGAGGCCGTACGCCGGGGCGAGCTGCTCTTCGTGTTCAACCACGGGCGCGAGACGGTCACCGTGGAGGTGCCGGGCACCCACCGGGACCTCCTCACCGGCGAACAGGTGACCGACTCCGTGGAGTTGGCGCACCACGGAGCGGCGGTGCTCACACCGTGACCATCCGATCCCAGGACTTCCTCCCGAGCGCGCGACCGTTCTCCCCGCGCGCCGGAGAAGACCGCGTCCTCCTCCTGGAGCCGCGGTAGTTCCACAGCATTTCCCCCCCACCCATGGAAAGGGACAGCCATGGCAACACGCACACGCAAGAGGGTCGCCAAGGCCCTCATCGCCCCCGCACTGGCACTCGGCGCCACCATCGGCCTCGCCTCCGCGCCGGCCTCGGCCGCCGTCTGGAACTCCTGCGACCAGTGGGGCAACACCAGCCTCAACGGTTACACGCTCTACAACAACATCTGGGGCTCCGGCGCCGGCGCGCAGTGCATCTGGGCCAACTCCGGCACCAACTGGGGCGTCAACGCCAACCACCCCAACACCGGCGGCATCAAGTCCTACCCCAACTCCAAGAAGGTGATCAACAAGTCGATCACCTCGCTCCGTTCGCTCAGCAGCAACTACAACGTCACGGTCCCGTCCTCGGGTGCGTACAACTCCTCGTACGACATCTGGGACACCGACTACGACTACGAGATCATGCTCTGGATGAACTACAACGGAGCCGTCGGCCCGATCGGCACCTCGCAGGGCAGCGTCACCCTCGGCGGCCACAGCTGGAACGTCTACAAGGGCAGCAACGGAGCCAACGAGGTCTTCTCGTTCCTGCGCACCTCGGACTCGAACTCCGGCAGCGTCGACGTGCTCCCGATCCTCAAGTGGATCAAGGACACCAAGGGCTGGATGGGCAACGAGACCATCGGTGACGTCCAGTTCGGCTTCGAGATCACCTCGTCGTCCGGCGGTCTGGACTTCCGCACCAACAACCTGACGGTCAGCAGCAGTTGAGCCACTGATCGGCTCGGCTGACCGATCGACCGGCTGAGCGGGCCGGCTCCGCCTCCCGGCGGGGCCGGCCCGTGCCGTCAGACCCGGTCGATCTCGGCCCGCAGGGTGTTGTAGTCCGCGAAGGCCGACTCGACGTCGGCGCGGGTCAGGCCGTAGCGGGACAGATCGTAGGTGTGGCGGCGCGTGCCCCTGGGCCGGGCGGTGGCCTCGGAGAGGCGGGCGGCGTCGGCGTCGGTCCACCGGGCGCCGATGGACTCGTAGAGCTTCGGGGCGCCCGTGGCCGGGTCGGAGCCGAGCCAGGAGTACGGGACGTCCACCAGCGCCTCGCGGGGGATGGTGGCACGGGCCGCGAGGCCGCGCGTCATGGAGCGGCTCAGCAGTTCGAGCCAGGTGGCACCGATGGCGCCCAGGTCGACGGGGCGGACGCTGGTGGCCATGCCGTGCTCGACCAGACTGCAGTACGACGCCATGACGGTGGCCGGGTCGCGGTGCGTCCACACGATCGTGGCGTCGGGGAAGACGGTGCGCAGCGCGTCGAGGTTCTCGATGTGCATGGGGGACTTCAGTATCCAGCGGCGCCGCGGACGGCCGTACTGGAGGACCTGGTAGATCTGCTTGAGATGGCGGTAGTCGGGGATGAAGTCCCGCTCGCGGTGCCAGGCCTGGTACTCGGGTATGCGGGCCTGCGACAGCGGCATCATGGCGTGCGGCAGGGCGAAGGTGCACTCCTCGGGGCCCTCGGCGGTCATGGGGTGGATGTCGCGGAAGCGCGGGGCGAACAGGTTGGTTCCGGCGACCAGCCGACGCGCGGGCGCCATCGCCTTCCTCAGCTGCCCGGGCGGTACGTCCAGGTCAGGGGTGAGCAGCTCCCACAGCAGCGGGGAGCGGTGCTCGTCCGAGAGGGACAGCACGCTGTGGGTGACCGTGGTAGCGGTACGCGGCAGGCCCACCACGAACACCGGGTTCTCGATCGGTTCCCGCTCGATGGCGGGATGCTCGGTGATCAGCCGCCGGACGTGGGCCCGGTTGGTGAGGTGTCTGCGGACGTGGACCTGCGCGGCCTGCCAGCCGACCGGGGTGAGGTTCTCGGCCCGGGACCACCAGCGCAGCAGGGAACGGAAGTCGTCGACGAACTGCTCGTCCCCCTCCGCCTGTCCGGCCTGGGCGGCGATCCGGTCGAAGACCCGGTCGGGGGTGCGCCGGGAGCCGAACCCCGGCCGGAGCAGCAGATTGGCCAGGGTGAGGGTGAGCGGGGCGGAGGCCATGGGTGGGCGGTTCCTTTCGAAGACGGGTGGACCGCTGCGGAACGTAACTCATCGAACTGACGTATCACGCTTAACAGTTGAGAAGGTGACGACCCGGCAACCTTCGCCCGGCCGGCGGCGACCCCGAAGCACACCCGTTTCCGAGGGACGAGGCCCTGATGATCAGACCGAGCCGTACCTCGCACCGCCACGACGACCGCTTCCGTCACCGCGTCCGCCGTCCCGGCAGACTCCTCTCCGGGATGCTCGCCGCGCTCCTCGTGGGTACGGGCGGTGTGCTGACCCTGCAGCACACCGCAGGCGCCGCCGAGGAGATCCCGGCACCCGCGAACAAGGCCACCACCGCACTGGCCGCCGCCCGTGTCGCCGAAAAGCTCGACCGCGGTCTCGTCGCCGTACCGGCGAGTGGCGGCAATCTCGTCACCTGGCGCATGCTCGGCGACGACCCGGAGAGCGTGACGTTCCGGCTCTACCGCGGCGGCACCCTCATCGAGGAGACGGCCAAGACCAACTACCTTGACGCCGGGGGTAGTTCGAGCTCCTCTTACGAGATCCGGGCCGTTGTGAACGGCACCGAGACCAAGGGCGGCACGGCCTCGGTATGGGCCAACGGGCGCCTCGACATCCCCCTGCAGAAGCCCCCGGGCGGCACCACGCGCGACGGCGTCGCCTACACCTATGCCGCCAACGACGCGAGCGTGGGCGACCTCGACGGCGACGGGCAGTACGAGCTCGTTCTCAAATGGGTGCCGTCCAACGCCACCGATGTCGCCAACTCCGGTACGTGCACGGGCCCGACCGTCTTCGACGCGTACGAGCTCAGCGGCACCCGGCTGTGGCGGGTCAACCTCGGCACGAACGTGCGCAGCGGCTCGCACTACGACTCGTTCCAGGTCTACGACTACAACGGCGACGGCAAGGCCGAGATGGCCGTCCGCACCTCCGACGGTTCCAGGGACTCGGCGGGCACCGTCATCGGAAGCGCGAGCGCCTCCCACCTCGCCGACAACTGCGCGGTGATCAGCGGCGCGGAGTATCTGTCCGTCTTCAACGGGCAGACCGGACGCGTCATGGACTCCGTCCCCTTCGAGCCCGCCCGCGGCTCCGTCGCCGACTGGGGCGACACCTGGGGCAACCGCGAGGGCCGGCTGCTGTCCGCCACCGCCTACCTGAACGGCTCGACGCCCAGCATGGTGTTCAGCCGCGGCATCTACGAGCGCATCGCGCTGGCCGCGTACACCTGGAACGGCACGGACCTCACCCGCACCTGGAAGTTCGACACCAACTCCTCGACGAACCACGGCAAGGGCTACGACCAGCAGGGCAACCACAACCTCGCGGTCGCCGACGTCGACGCGGACGGCCGGGACGAGATCCTCTACGGAGCCATGGCCGTCGACGACAACGGCAGCGGCCTGTGGACCACCAAGCTGGGACACGGCGACGCCCTGCACGTCGGTGACCTCAACCCGTCCCGCCCAGGACTCGAATCCTTCAACGTCCACGAGCACACCAGCTCCGCCTACGGCTACGAGATGCACGACGCGCGGACCGGCCAGATCCTGTGGGGCTCGCGCACCGGTACGGACGTCGGCCGTGGTCTGTGCGCCGACCTCACCCGTGACCACGCGGGCGCCGAGTGCTGGTCCAGCGGGGGTGGCCTCTACGCGGCCAACGGCACGAAGATCAGCGACAGCGTGCCCACGTTCGGCGGCGGAGCCTCGTACAACTCGGCGATCTGGTGGGACGGCGACGCGCACCGCGAACTCCTCGACCACCGCTGGTCCGGCTCGGCGGGCGTCGGCTACGCCCAGGTCCTGAAGTACAACGGCTCCAGCGAGCTCAGCCGCATCTGGCTGGACCAGGACGCGAAGTCCAACAACTGGACCAAGGGCAACCCCGCCCTGTCCGCCGACCTCCTCGGCGACTGGCGCGAGGAGATGCTGTGGCGCAACGCCGACTCCACGGCGCTGCGGCTCTACTCGACTCCGCATCCGACCGACCACCGGCTCCCCACGCTGATGAGCGATCCGGTGTACCGGCTCGGCGTGGCCTGGCAGAACACCGGCTACAACCAGCCGCCGCAGGTGAGTTACTACCTGGGCACCAAGTAGCGGCACTACGCGCGGGGCGGCCGGACGTCTCAACGGAGACCGGCCGCCCCCACGTCGTCGTGCGACTACTCCGCCACCGGCAGCCGTGCCCCGTCCCGCAGGAACAGCGGAATGCGGTCCAGCGGGGCGTCGACGGTCACGGCCGCGCCACCGTCGTACGTCTCGCTAGTCCACGCGTCGGTCCAGCGCGCGCCCGCCGGGAGATAGGCGGTACGGGCCGTCGCGCCCGCCGTCAGTACCGGTGCCACCAGCAGATCCGGGCCGAAGAGATATGCGTCGTCCACCGACCAGGTCGCCTGGTCCTCAGGGAACTCGAGGAACAGCGGCCGCATCACCGGCAGCCCCTCCGCATGGGCCGCACGCATCACATCCAGGACGTACGGCTTGAGGCGCTCGCGCAGCCGCAGGTACTTCTCCATGATCGTGGCGGCCTTCTCGCCGTACGACCAGACCTCGTTGGGGCCGCCGGTCATGGCCGGGCCGAGCGGCATGCCCGGGTCGCGGAAGCCGTGCAGGCGCATCAGCGGGGACAGCGCGCCGAACTGGAACCAGCGGACCATGACTTCCTGGTACGCCGGGTCGTCCGGGTCGCCGCCGTGGAAGCCGCCGATGTCGGTGTTCCACCAAGGGATGCCGGACAACGCCGTGTTGAGACCCGCCGCGATCTGGCGGCGCAGGGTCGCGAAGTCGGTGCCGATGTCACCGGACCACAGGGCGGCGCCGTACCGCTGACTGCCCGCCCACGCCGAGCGGTTGAGGGTGACGACCTCGGTTTCGCCGGCGGCCACCATGCCCTCGTAGAAGGCACGGGCGTTCTCGCGCGGGTAGAGATTCCCGACCTCCAGGCCGGGGCCCGCCCAATAGCGCAGGTTCTCCTGGAAGCCCGGCTTGATCTCCGGCTCGCAGGCGTCCAGCCAGAAGGACTGAATGCCGTACGGCGTGAGGTAGTTGTCGCGGACCTTCGACCACATGAACTCGCGCGCTTCGGGATTCGTCGCGTCGTAGAAGGCGACCTGGACCGTGGAGGCGACCTCCTTGTCGGGCCAGTCGGCGTGCGCCATCGGGCCGTACTGCGTGCCGATGAAGTAGCCGCGCTGCTCCATGAGGGCGTGGTTCTCGGAGAGCGGGGACACCGACGGCCACACCGACACGACCAGCTTGACGCCGAGTTCGTCCAACTCCCGCACCATCGCCGCAGGATCGGGCCACTCGGCTGGATCGAACTTCCACTCGCCCAGATGCGTCCAGTGGAAGAAGTCGCAGACGATGACGTCGAGGGGCAGCTCGCGGCGCTTGTACTCCCTTGCCACGGCGAGGAGTTCGTCCTGTGTGCGGTAGCGCAGCTTGCACTGCCAGAAGCCCGCGGCCCACTCGGGCAGCATCGGCGTACGGCCGGTCACCGCGCTGTAGCGTCGCTGGGCGTCCGCCGGGTGGCCCGCCGTGATCCAGTAGTCGATCTGCCGGGCCGAGTCCGCCACCCAGCGCGTGCCGTTGCCCGCCAGCTCCACGCGGCCGATCGCCGGGCTGTTCCACAGCAGGGTGTAGCCGCGGCTGGAGGTGAGCACCGGGATGCTGACCTCGGCGTTGCGCTGTACGAGGTCGAGGACGGCGCCCTTCTGGTCGAGCATGCCGTGCTGGTGCTGGCCGAGGCCGAACAGCTTCTCGCCCTCGTACGCGGAAAAGCGCTGCTCCAGGCGGTGGTAGCCGTTGCCGACGGGGGTGTAGAGGCGCGGACCCGGCCACCAGAAGTGGGCGCGCTCCTCGGTGAGGAGTTCCGAGCCGTCGTCGGTGCGGGTGAAGCGCAGGAGGCCCTCGGCTGTGACCTCGACCGTGAGCGCGCCGACGGTCAGCAGACCGCGTCCGTCCTCGATCTTGACGCTGGCCTCGGTGGCCGGCGCCTCATCGAGCAGTGCGCCCGGCAGGCCCTCGACGACCGGGCCGCCGAGCCGCGCCCGCACCCGTACCGCGTCCGGGCCCCAGGGCTCGACGCGTACGGTCTCCTGGCGGCCGCTCCACTCCAGGGCGCCGTCGCGCTCGCGGAACGTGCCGACGGTGGGGGAGGACTGGGCGAGGCTGACGGCCCCTTGCTGGGGCTGGGTCTCGGCAGGCTGATTCACGTGGGCTGCTCCCTGGAGGAGAGTGAAGGCGGGGTGGGGGTGCCTTGCGAGGGCCGGGGGCCGAGGCCGGTTGTTCGTCGCCTACGACTTGGCGGGCGCCGGCCCCGTGCTGGCCCGTGTCGTCAACTCAGGTGCGATCAGGACGACTTCGTCGGTGCCGCGGCCGTCGAGCTTGGCCACGAGCAGTTCCACGGCGTTCCGTCCCATCTCCTGCGCGGGGATGGCGACGGAGGTCAGCCGCACCGAGGCCTGGGTGGCGACCTGGTCCGGGCAGACCGCGACCACCGACACGTCCTCGGGTACGGCCCGGCCCTGCTGGCGCAGGAGGCCGAGCAGCGGCTCCACCGCGGACTCGTTCTGCACGACGAAGCCCGTGGTGTCCGGGCGTTCGTCGAAGACCCGGGCCAGGGTCACGGCCATCGCGTCGTACCCGCCCTCGCAGGGCCGGTGCAGCAGCCGCAGTCCGAGCTCGCGGCTGCGGGATCGCAGTCCGTCGAGGGTGCGTTCGGCGAAGCCCGTATGCCGCTCGTAGACCGCGGGCGCCTCGCCTATGACAGCGATGTCGCGGTGCCCGAGCATGGCCAGATGCTCGACGCACAGCGCGCCCGTCGCGCCGAAGTCGAGGTCGACGCAGGTCAGACCGCTGGTGTCGGCGGGCAGCCCGATGAGTACGGACGGCTGGTCGGTGCCGCGCAGCAACGGCAGCCGCTCGTCGTCGAGTTCGACGTCCATCAGGATCATCGCGTCGGCGAGCCCACTGCCGGTGACCCGGCGTACGGCGTCGGGTCCCTCCTCGCCGGTGAGCAGCAGCACGTCGTATCCGTGTGTGCGGGCGGTGGTCGCCACCGCGATGGCGATCTCCATCATCACGGGTACGTACATGTCCGTACGGAGCGGGACCATCAGCGCGATGATGTTGGAACGGTTGCTTGCCAGCGCCCGGGCCCCCGCGTTGGGGTGGTAGCCGAGCTCCTGGATGCTTTGCTCGACCCGCTGCCGGGTGCCCATGGAGATGGACCGCTTGCCGCTGAGCACATAGCTCACCGTGCTGGCCGAGACTCCGGCGTGCTGGGCGACCTCGGCGAGGGTGACCATCCAGCTCTCCAAGGTGTGTGAAGCGCTTCGACAGCGCGGGTGTGCGGGTGCTTTCGAGCGGGGGTGGCTCGACAGTAGCCTGGTGGACGGTACGTGTCCATACTTTGTCGAAGCGCTTCGACTCCGTCGGTTCAGCAGGGGGCGCCTACGGGGG
>NZ_JAAKZX010000130.1 GCF_011045025.1 Streptomyces ureilyticus | reverse complement strand
GCCTCTGACCCACCCCCTTTTGCCGTCCCGTCTCTTCACGGAGCCTCGCCATGCCCGAGTCCCGTCTCCGCCCGGACCCCGAGGAAACACCCATGCCCCAGCCCAACTTCGCCGGTTACCACATCCGCAAGTGGTTCACCCAGACCGAGGACACCCTCGCCAACGAGACAGGCGTCCTCGCGGACGGCGAGCCCGTACGCAAGATCGTCATCGCGGCGGCGATCCACAATCCCTACGCCGGACGGTTCAGCCAGGACCTCGGCGACATTGTCACCGAATCGCCCAAGCTGGGTGAGGAGTTCGGCCGGCGGATCCAGGAGGCGGCCGGCGGCCTCGCGATCCAGAGCTACGGCAAGGCGTGCCTGGTCGGCGCGGCAGGCGAGTACGAACACGGCAACGCCTTCCTCACCGCGGTCTTCGCGAACCCGGTGCGCGAGGCGGTCGGCGGCGGGAAGTCGTGGGTGCCCTCGACCGGCAAGCGAGGCGGGCCCGGTACCGAACTCGACGTTCCCCTGGCCCACAAGGACGCCCTCTACGTCCGCTCGCACTACGACACCATCACGGTGCACTTCTCCGACGCCCCGAACCCGGACGAGGTCGTCGTCGTGTTCGCGTTCGCCACGCGTGGCCGGCTGCACGCCCGGCTGGGCGGTATCAACGCCGACGAGGTCCAGGGCCAGGACGGGCTGCACTGAGATGGCCGCCGACACCTCCGCAGTGGGGCAGGACCGCTTCATCACGCTGGGCGGCCTGCGCACGCACTACGTCGAGTGGGGCGACGAGGACCGGCCCGCGATCGTCATGCTGCACGGACTGCGCAGCTACGCCCGGACGTTCGAGCCGTTGGCGCAGCGGCTCGGCGGCCGCTACCGCGTCCTGGCCCCGGACGCGCGTGGGCGAGGTGACAGCGACTGGGATCCGAAAGGCGAGTACTACACGGAGTCCTACGTAGCCGATCTGGAGCAGTTCGCCGACCGCCTGGGCCTGGACCGGTTCGTGCTGCTCGGTCATTCCATGGGCGGCACCACCACGTACGTCTACGCCGCGCGGCACCCTGAGCGGGTGGGCGCGGCGGTCGTCGAGGACATCGGGCCCGGCTCATCGCTGTCCGGCGAGGGAGCCGAGCGCATCAAACGCGAAGTGGCCAACACTCCCCGGGACTTCCCCAGCCGGGAGGCGGCCCGCGCGTACTGGCGCGGCATCCGTCCGCACATCTCCGAAGACGCCCTCGACTCCAGGCTGCGGCACACGCTCGCTCCGGACGACGAGGGACGGTGGCGCTGGACGTTCGACCTGGCGGGCATCGCGGCAGCCCGCCTCGATCCGGATCCGGCCCGGCAGGTGGACCTGTGGCCGTACGTCGACGCCCTTCGGTGCCCGACCCTGATCGTCCGGGGCGGGGAGTCGGACTTCCTCCCCGCCGCGACCATGGCCGCGATGGCGCAACGCAACGCGCTCATCCACACGGTGGAGATCCCCGGGGCAGGCCACTACGTGCACGACGACGCCCCGGATCTCTTCCATCACCGCCTCACAAGATTCCTCAGGAGTTCGGAGGTTGTCCGATGACCGAACCCGTCGAACACCGCACCCAGGTCGCCGTCGTCGGCGCCGGGCCCGTCGGAGCGACGGTCGCGAACTACCTCGGCCTCTACGGGGTACGCACCCTGCTCATCGACCGCAGTGAGGGCATCGTCGACTACCCGCGCGCGGTCGGCATGGACGACGAATGCCTGCGCAGTTTCCAGGGCATCGGGCTTGCCGACGAGATGCTGGCCGACATGATCCAGAACGTGCCGCTGAGAATGTTCGCCGCGAACGGCGTCTGCCTCGCCGACATCCGGCCGGAAACCAAGGAGTACGGCTGGCCCCGGCGCAACATCTTCATGCAGCAACTCGCCGAGCGCACGCTGCGCGTAGGCCTCCAACGCTATCCCCACGTCCGGCCTCTGCTGGGGCACGAACTCGTGCGTGTGGAGCAGGACGGCACCGAAGCACGGCTCCACGTCAGGGGCCCCCAGGGCGACAACGTACTCGTCCACGCCGAGTACGTTGTCGCCGCCGACGGCGGCCGCAGCACCGTACGCGAGCAACTCGGCATCCCGTTGAGCGGCGACACCCACCCGCGCAAGTGGGTGGTGATCGAGTGCGACAACGATCCACTCGACGCCCCGTACACCGGGCTGCACGGCGACCCCAGGCGCCCGTACGTCTGCCTGGACCTGCCCTACAACTACCGCCGCTGGGAGTTCATGCTGTTCCCCGGCGAGGACGCCGAGGCCATGCTCCGGCCCGAGAAGGTACGCGAACTCCTCACCGGGCACGTGCCCGATCCCACGGCCCTCAACATCGTCCGGGCCCGCGTCTACACGCACCATTCGCGCGTCGCCGACCGCTTCGTGGACGGCCGGATCTGCCTCGTGGGCGACGCCGCCCACCTCATGCCCCCTTGGGCAGGGCAGGGCATGAACACCGGCATACGGGACGCGACCAATGTCGCCTGGAAGCTGGCGGCGGTCGTCACCGGCCGCGCCCATCCGAGGATTCTCGCCACATACGACACCGAGCGGCGCGAGCACGCCAGGACGATGGTGAAACTGTCGGACGCCCTCGGCCGGTTCCTCGCACCGACTAGCCCCACGGTGGCCCGCGCGCGCGACACCCTGTTGCGCGGACTCACGGTGGCACCGTCGGTGCGGGACTGGGTCATACAGATGCGGTTCAAGCCTGTGCCCCGGTACAGCGAGGGCATCATGCTGCACCGCCACGGGACCGTGCGGAAGAGTTCACCGGCGGGCCGGATGCTCATCCAGCCCAGGGTCGAGACCGCCGAAGGGCGGGTGCTGCCGCTCGACGAGACACTCGGCGAGTGGTTCGCCCTCATCGGCTACGGCACTGATCCGCTCGTACATCTGGATGCCGACTCCCGCGCCTTCTGGGACCGTATCGGCACCCGTTACCTCACCATCGTCGAATCCCGCTCCGGTCGGTCCCGTACCGAGCGGCGCACTTCGACGACGGACTCGGTGACGGTGGAAGACGTCGACGGCACGCTGCGGGACTGGTTCGCCCAGCACCAGGGCAGCATCGCCGTCGTCCGCCCCGATCGGTATCTGGCGGCCCTGACCGAGCCCCGAGACCTGGCGACGGTGAGCGACGCCTTCGAACGACTCGTCGCGCCTTCGCGGTCCGCGGAGTTCAAGGATGCCTGGCGCTCGATTCCCGCGACGGAGGGCGAGGCGTCGTGATCATCGAGCAAACGTGACCACCTTCTCAAGCCGGGGCGCCGGCGTGCCCCTCTCGCTACGGATGTGCGAGCGGCTCAGCCGCCTCGCCGCTGCTCGGGGCGGGCGGGCGCGATGATGGTGGGAGTACATCCGGGCGACACGACGGCGTCCGGTCCGAGGACTTGGCAGCGCGTCAGTCCGTGCCGGGACCACAGTGCGGCCGTCCACGCGCAGAGGAGCGCGTCGATGAGGTCTTCCCGATGCTTGTAGTCGACTGCGCCCAGAGGTGAGGGCTCATCGAGCAGTCGACGGGAGACCGGATGGGAAGCGAGCAGGAGTGGCGGGTCGGCGGTGGCCAGGCCCGCCATGCGCGCGATCAGCACGTCGCACTCCCGTGCGCGCACCGCTCGCCACTGTGCCGCCGGCACTCGCGCCGGTCGGCGCTTGTAGGTGGGGCGCTCCCGGCCGTAACCCAACTCGGCGGCCCCGACCAAGGTCGTGTACGGATAGCACTCGGACACCACCAGCCCACCCGTCCGCGGGCCGTCCCTGCCGTCGTCGTAGGACCAGCCGGACTCCTGCAGCCGTTCCCGCAGGAAGACTCCGGCCAGGCGGGGAGAGCGCTGGTTGGTGCTGTTCGCGCTCACCTTCCAACGGCCGTACCTCCGGCCGACCTCCCGCTCGCACAGCCGCTGGCCGGCTGGATTGTCAACGACCAGCGGCGCGTCGACGAAGGCCAGGGTCGATCCGTCGACCGCTGTTTTGGCCAGCCATGACACGGTCTCTTCGATCCCGGAGGTCCAGCCGCATTCGATCACCACGCCGCGACTGTCGAGGGCGGCCACGCCGGTCTCGTTGGGCCGGGTACGGGCTCCACCCTGCGCCCACGCGAGGTCGATGCCGATGAAACGCTCAATCCCCATGCGTCGGTAGTACCAGAGAATCCGCCACCGGCGCGGCGCCGTCCTCTTCCTCGACGAGCTGGGCGAGTGCGCTCGCGAGTGCGTCGAGTCCCGGGCCCGCCGGACCGCCAGGCTCGGACATGTAGACGTCCCGCCGGATCTCGATCATCAGGGCGCTGACCCGTGCGTCGTTCCCGTAGTACTTCAGCGGAACGTACGTCCCCTCGAAGGGACTGTTGACTCCGGTGCCGCCGAAGCCCGCGAACGCCTTCCCGGCGCGGGCGAGCAGATCGGCCGGGGTGTGGAAGGCGTCCTGGCCCAGGCAGATGGGCGGCCGGCGTCCGTCACCGTGGAGCTCATAGGGCAGGCGCTCGGTCGGGTAGGAGTGGACGTCGATGATCACGGCCCGTCCGACGGCGTCCAGCCGCTCGGTCACGGCGTCCGTCATGGCGGCGGCGTACGGGTGGAAGTACCGCTCTATGAGCGGCTGTCCGTCGTGGTCGGCCGGTCGCAGCTCCTCCCTGTGGGTGGTCTGCGTGTAGACCGCGCCCATGCCGACGGCCAGCATCTCCTCCCGCTCGTCCGGGAACCGTTCGGGGTCGACGACCAACCGCGACAACTGGTTGACGAACCGCCAGGGCCTCGTGCCGCAGCGCTCTGCGGCCATGGCCGCGAGCCGAGCGGTGTGCGAGTCGGTGATGTGGTCCAACTCCCGTTCCAGCGCGGCGTCTTCGAGCACAATGCCGCTTCGTACGTCCGCCGGGATCGCCCGCGAGGAGTGCGGGACGTGCAGGATCACAGGGGAGTCCGATGCGCCCGGGAGGAGCAGAGAGGAGGCCGACACGTCATTCATTGTGGGGCCGGCAAGCTGTCAACGCCCGTGCCCCAGCGGGTCTTCGGCGACGCGGATCGGCTCTGCGAGCGCGGTTGCGTAGGCGGGGCGGGCGAAGACGTATGGCCCCAGGGGGAGTTCACCCCACTCCCTGCGGAAGGGTTGCCGGAAGGAGGTCCAGGTAACGGTCTCGGGGGTGGTGGTGATCATCGCCAGCAGGGGCCAACAGCCCCAGACACCACAGCAGCAGCCGAGGACCGGGGTCGCGCCGGTGGAGGGATGTGCGAACTCGGGGGCGGGGTCACCGAGGAAATGGCGTGCGGGGTCGCCGACCTCGGAGACGTAGAGGCCGTTGTGCTGGGTGAGGAGGAAGCGCTCCTGCTCGGCCTGAGTTTCCTCCTCGTGCTCCTGACGCCACAGGTCGCGGGTGGCGTCGGCGACATGCACACGCAGATCCGTGCCGTCGATACGGAAGCCCCACAGGAGGGCCGATGGCCGTTCGTCGTCGGGGTAGTTCAGAAACTCGATGCGCTGCATAGCCGTCATCCTGAAGGGCAACAACCGCCCGCGCGACCGCGTTTCGCTGGTCCCGACGGCGGACCTGGTGTCCGAGGCACGCGACGGTGGAGCAGGTCAGTGCGCTGGCTTTGGATTGAGCATCGCGGAAAGGATCTGACCTAAATGCTGCTCGATCCCGGAGAGTATCCGCTGCCTCAGGGCAGGCCATCACCCTCACGCCGCTTCTCACCCCCGGCCGGTACGCGGCAGTCACCTGGGTCACCAGCATCCACGACGCCCGCCCCCTGTCCGCGTACGGCCAACACCGCATCCACACCGTAGGGTGAGCGGTTTCGACACCGCGCCTGCGCCACCGTTCGACATCTCCCGCCTGCCGTCTGCGCAGGCAACGGCAGTTACGGCGGGAGGAGTACGCCGACAGCCGTCAGCCGGCCGTCCACCCGCCGTCCACGGCCAGTGCCGACCCCGTGGCGAACGAGGCGCGGTCGCTGCACAGCCACAGGGCCGCCTGGGCGATCTCGACGGGATCTGCCATGCGTTTCTGCATCTGGCGGGCTACGAAAGCCGTCCCCAACTCCGGGTAGGCCTCCACTACTTGGTCGATCATTTCTGTGCGGGTGGTGCCGACGACGAGCGTGTTGATGCGAATACCGTGTGCCGCGTACTCGGCCGCTGCGGCCCTGGTCATGCCGAGCACCGCGTGCTTCGCGGCGACGTAGGGCACGGGGGCTCCAGTGGCCCCCATGGCGGCAGTGCTGGACGTGTTGACGATCGCGCCCTTCCCCGCTTCGAGCATCACCGGGATCTGGGAGCGCAGACAGTTCCAGGTGCCGCTGACGTTGACGGCCATCGTGCGGTCGAAGAGGGCCTGGTCGAGCTCGTGCAGAGGGGACAGGTCATCGCCGGCGAAGCCTGCGTTGTTGAAGGCCGTGTCCAGAGCGCCGAAGTGCTCACCGGTCTCGTCCACGGCGCGCTGTACGTCCTGGGCGACCGAGACGTCGCCCGCGCTGATCGCCGCGCGGCCGCCCAAGTCGTTTATCTCCTGGGCTAATTGCTTCAGTACGTCCTCGCGGCGGGCCATCAGGAGGACCGCCGCTCCCTCGGCGGCGAAGAGGCGAGCGGCGGCCTCTCCGATACCGCTCGACGCACCCGTGATCATGACGGTCTTACCGGCCAGCATTCCATTCGTGTCACTCATGCGGCGAGTAAACCTGCTGGGGTCCCTGGAACACACCCTTCCGTCCGGACGCGGCAGTACGCCACGCTGTGGCACCGATACCCGGCCACGGCCGGGCAGGCCCGCTTCGGTAGCCTCGGCCTTCGTCACAGCGCCCATATGTGCGCCATGAACTGGGGGTCGTGCGGTGCGCGGGGAGAAGACCGAGAGGCCGGCGAGCCGGGCCGACATCGAGGTGCGCTTCCTGCGGGACTGGGGATTCGAACTACCGGATTCGATCTTCCGGTTCTGGGAGTTCCTGAGTTCCCTGGCCCCGGCCGAACACCAGGCCCTCCGCGACCTCGACGTGTCCCCAGCCGGCATCATCGACTTGTTCGCCGACACCGGTCTGCAGCCGCGCCAGGGCATCGACGTACGAGTGCACGGCCGCTACTACCGTGACCCGCCCGAGTTCCTGACCTTCATGCACGGCGGCTCCGACGGCCTCCACCACGGCCTGTGGTTCGACGACGGCCGCACGTGCCGTGGAGTCGCCTCCTACTACAACAACGACGGCGGTGGAATCGACACAACGTCGGGCACACCGCTGGAGGCGCTGCGCGCGATCCTCGAACGCTGCTGGCGCGACCTCGATGACGACGTGCAGGACGAGGAGGTATCCGCGCGGCGGTCCCGCCTGTCCCTGCTACGCGATGCGCTGACCGTCGTGGAGACCGGGGACCGACCCGAGGTGGGCATCGCCTACTCCACGGCCTACGACACGATCACCCCAGCGGTGGACTTCGCCCGGATCACCACGCTGGACGGCGCGGGCGCACTCGTGGCGGGCGAAACCGCACTGGACCGCCCTGCCCACGGCCAGGCCGACGAGTACAAGTTCGCGACGTACATGTACGCCCTGTTCCAGGACCCCGCAGCCCTGCAGGCCTGCGTGGAGGAGGCCCGCCGCCGTTGCTCGGCAGGCGCCCCGGCGGAAGCCCTGGTCCTCGGCCGTGACCTGCACTGGGCCTCGGGCGGTGACCCGGCCCGCGAAACACTCGCGAACGAACTCCTCGTGATGGCCTACCGCGCGCTGAACCGCCCCTCACTGGCGGAGATGGCCGGTGCACACCACCGTCACCGGTCCTTGCCGCGAGTAGACGTCCTGGAGAAGACATAGCAGCCGCACGGACGCGGCAGTACCGCCACCGACGCGTACGGCGGGCGCTGACGGCCACCGAGGCCACTGCGCGGCGGGCCGCGCGGGCCCTCACGGCTCACGGCGGCGGCTCGGTACGAGGCAGGGTCCGGCGGAATCACCCGGCAGGCGTGGGCCAAGGTGTGCACCCTGGCGCTCCTGGATCAGGCTCGCCACGCGGGACGTGACGTCCTCGGCAATCCGACGGCCATGTCCAAAGTTTCTGCGCGTTCCGGCGAGGTGAGCGACCAAGTCCCTACGAGGCATGATCAGTGGATGCGAGGTGTGGAAGACCAGTCGGGTGGGGGGAATGTGGAAGAGCCAACGGAGATCTCGTCGCCGAAGGAGGCCGCGGACAATGCGCTGGTGCTGGCGTTCGGGCGGTTGCAGGGGGCGGCGAACCGGTTGGAATACATCCTCGGGCGGTCGCTGGAGCTGGAGTGCGGCATCAGCCATCTGATGTTCGAGGTGCTGCTCATCCTCGGGCGGGCGGGCGATCCCGGGCTGTCGATGCGGGCCATCGCCCAGGAGCAGGTGCTGACCACAGGCGGGGCGACGCGTCTGGTGGACCGGATGGAGGCGGCCGGACTGGTGGAGCGCGCCGAGGATCCCGGTGACAGGCGCGGGCGGCTGGTCCGGCTGACCCGGTTGGGAGAAGAGACCACAGTGCGGGCGTCCCGGGTGCACGTGGAGAACATCCGGCGTTACTTCCTGGCGCCGCTGCCGCCCGAGGACCGGGAGCGGTTCGCAGAGGACCTGCGGATCCTGAGCCACGCCGCACGGGAGGAGCTGCCCCGCCTGCCGTGAACGGCCCCTCTTGGCTGAGGTGTGGCGGGCGTCACGCACGTAGGGAAATATCTGACGGGTCAGTTACTGTTTCATCAGACGAATCGCTCGCATTCGGCAAGCGCGACACCTTTGCTGGGAACCTTCGATGAAGCTCGTCTACGTCTTCGACGCCTACTGCGGCTGGTCGCACGGGTTCTCCGGAACTCTGCGCGAGACCGTCTCCCGTCATCCCGAACTGCCGGTCGAGGTGGTCTCCGGCGGCCTGTTCACCGGGGCGCGCCGGGTGCCGATCCGCGAGTTCGGCCACGTCCAGGGCGCCAACACCCAGATCGCCGAGCTGACCGGCGCAGAGTTCGGCGATGGCTACGAGCGGCTGATCGCCGACGGATCGTTCGTGATGGACTCGGAGGCCGCCGCGCGCGGCGTCGCCGCTCTGCGCCGGGTGGCCCCCGACCGCGCGGCGGAACTGGCCGACGTCCTCCAGCGTGCCTTCTACGTCCACGGCCTCAGCCTCTCCGACCCCGCGACCTACCGGAAGGTCGCCGAGGAGGCCGGTCTGGACGCCGACGCCGTCGTCGCCGCCTTCGACGCGCCCGAGGCGCACAACGCGGCGGCGGACGACTTCCACCGCTGTGCCGAGCTGGGCGTCACCGGCTTCCCCACCCTGCTCGCCGTCGACGGCGTCCGAGTCACCGCCCTGGCCCGCGGCCACGCCACCGCCGACGAGATCGACCGGCGACTGGCCGCCCTGACCACCACCCCCACCCACTGAATTTCCACCCCCTCCAGGAGGCCCCGCATGAGCACCCTCTCTTTCAAGATCTTCGACCTCGACTTCCCGGCCGGCAGCAAGAACAAGACCGCCACGCTCGTCACCGGTGAGCAGGAGGCCCTGCTGGTCGACGCCGCCTTCACCCGCGCCGACGGTCACCGCCTCGCCGCCGAGATCCTCGACTCAGGCAAGAAGCTGACCACCGTCTTCGTCAGCCACGGCGACCCCGACTTCTACTTCGGCGCCGAGGTCCTCGCCGACGCCTTCCCCGACGCCATCTTCGTCGCCACCCCGATCGTCATCGAGCACATCCAGCACTCCTACGAGGGCAAGCTCAAGGCCTGGGCGGCCCTCGGCCCGAACCTGCCCACCCGCCTGGTCGACCTCACCCCGCTGACCGGCGACCTCACCCTCGAAGGCCACCGCTTCGAGCTCAAGGGCGGCCCGACCGGCCTTCCCGACCGCCACTACCTGTGGCAGGCCGAGCACCGCGCCCTCCTCGGAGGCGTCCTGCTCTTCCAGCAGGAGCACGTCTGGATCGCCGACACCCCCACCCCGGAGCACCGCTCCGTCTGGATCGACCTGCTCGACGAGATGGCCTCCCTCCAGCCTGAACTGGTCGTCCCCGGCCACCGCCTGCCCGGCACGGCGGCCGACTCCTCCGCCATCACCGCCACCCGCGACTACCTCCTCGCCTTCGAGGAGGAACTCGGCAAGACAGCCGACGGCGCCGCGCTGACCGAGGCGCTCGTCAAGCGCTACCCCGACAACGGCATGCTCATCGCCGCCCAACTCGGGGCGAAGGTCGCCAAGGGCGAGATGAAGTGGGGCTGAGTGACATGACCTACGAGCACACCGACTTCGCGAACTCCACAGCCCCGGCCGACGTGGTCCGCCGCCAATACCTGGCCTCCGCAACCGGCGACCTGGAAGCTCTGCGCGCCACCCTCGCCCCGGACGTGGAGTGGAAGGAGATGGCAGGCTTCCCCCTCGCCGGCACCTACCGCACCCCCGACGGGGTCACCTCCCACGTCATGGAGCAGCTGGGCAAGGAGTGGGACGGCTGGACCGCGCACGACGACACCTATGTCGTCGACGGCGAGAACGTCGTCGTTCTGGCTCGCTACACGGCCGTCAACAAGACCACCGGCAAACCGGTCAACGTCCGCGTCGCCCACCACTTCGTGGTCCGCGGCGGCCTGATCGTCCGCTTCGAGCAGTTCGTCGACACCGCCCTCGTTCGCGACGCCATGCGCGGCTAGGCGGCCGTTCAGCCTTCCTCGGGACGGGCCGCGACTCCGTCCATGGGCGTCGCCACTGGTCATGGGCCTGCCTGCGCGATTTCCAGCTCCATGGCCCACGGCGCGTGAGGTCGTAGGCATGCCCGACGGCTTCCGGTTGTTGAGTCGGCCCGGGGCGCGGTGCCGGGATTGCTCCCGGTCCGTTCCCCGGACCGCTCGCCGACCCCGCCGTACCGATCTCCCGGTGAAGGGGCTCTCCACGGGTTCTGCCGTCAGTCGGGGTTCGTGGTCGGCCAGGGGCTGGGGTCTTGTTGCCCCGGTAGGTATAACGGGAGACCGCCACCTTCTCGATCCGGAAGAACTCGGCCCCTTCCGCCGCGATCCGCCGGCGCCCTGAGGCGGCGGTCAGGTGGCGGCGGGGTCGGGCTACGACCACGAAACGAGGACCGCGACCGTAAGGTCGAGGCCCTCGTCTGCGAATCGTCAGTCGTTGTCGTTGTGTCCGAGGGGGGACTTGAACCCCCACGCCCGATAAAGGGCACTAGCACCTCAAGCTAGCGCGTCTGCCATTCCGCCACCCGGACCAGGTGTCTGCCGCCTTGCAGGGAGTGTTCCGCACGGCGACAGGCACAACAATACCAAGCTTTCGCAGTGGCTTTCACCTGCGTTTCTGGGCTGCGAAGGGGGCGGCCGAGTGACCGGATGCGCAGCCTGCACGAGGGGTACGCATCCGGTCACCGCCGGCGGCCGGGGCTGGGTGCCGGGATCCACCTGGGGGTCACCTCGGTCGGGTCACGGCATCAGGTGGTAGTCGGGGAAGTTGCCCGGCAGCCGCTCCCCCGCCGGGCCCTGGGTGACGGCGCGCACCAGCAGTTCGCCGCCCACGAAAGCGCCACGCCAGGACGCTCCGAAGCCGCCGAACAACTCGTCCCGGTCGCCGCGGGAGCGCGGTTTCCCGTGGCCGACCTTGAACGCCCGGATCTGCGGGGCCAGCCGCTCGTACGTGGCCGGGTCGTCGGTCGAGAGGGTGGCGACCAGGGCGCCGTTCGACGCGTTCATGGCAGCCAGCAGCTCGGCCTCGGTGTCGACCAGGACGATGGTGTCGACCGGGCCGAAGGGCTCCGCGTGGTGCAGCGGTGAGGACGGCGGCGGGTTCAGCAGCGTGACGGGATGGACGTACGCCGCCGTGTCCTGGCCGGGCAGGAAGCGCGCGTCGGTGAGCTTGCCGCGGTGCAGCGGGACAGCACCCCGGTCGATGGCCTCGGCGACCTGGTCGTGCAGTTCCTTGGCCTTGGCCGCGTTGATCACCGGTCCGAAGTCCAGCTGCGGATACGGGTCGTCGGGCTGCTCCACCGCGAGCGGGTGACCGATCCGCAGAGTGCCTGCGGCCGGCAGGTACGCGGCGAGGAACTCGTCGAACAGCGAACGCTGGACGACGAAGCGTGGGTACGCCGTGCAGCGCTGCTTGCCGTAGTCGAAGAGCTTCGGGATGACCGCCGTGAGCGCGTCCCACTCCGTGTAGTTCCAGATGCCCCAGGTGTTGAGTCCTTCCTGTTCGAGTACGTGTCGCTTGCCGAGGTCGGCGACGGCCGTGGCCACCGCGGCGCCGGTGTCGCGGCCGCCGACGAAGGAGACGCAGCCGATCTCGGGCGCGCGCACGAGCGCCTCCGACAGCTCGCCTCCGCTGCCGCTGACGAGGGTGACGGGAACCCCTTCGCGCGCGGCGAGGGCGCAGGCCAGGGTGAGACACGCGACGCCGCCGTCGGTCGGGGTCTTGGCGATGACCGCGTTCCCTGCCAATGCCTGTACCAGTACTGCGTGAACGAGCACGCTCATCGGGTAGTTCCAGCTCGCGATGTTGGACACCGGGCCGTCCAGTGGGGCCCGGTCCTCGAGCATGGGCTCGATTCCGTCGACGTACCAGCGCACGCCGTCGATGGCCCGGTCGACGTCCGCCTGTGCGAGCCGCCAGGGCTTGCCGATCTCCCAGACGAGGAGGAGGGCGAGGAGTTCGCGGTGCTGGGTGAGGGCGTCGAGGGTGGCCGCGACGCGGCACCGGCGTTCGTCCAGAGGTACGTGGCGCCAGGCGCGGTGCTGGTCGAGACAGGCCCGTACGGCCTGCCGGGCCGTGGCGGCGTCGAGGCGTGGCGGCCCCGCGATCGGAGTGCCGTCGACGGGGCTGCTGGCGGACAGGGCCCGGCCGTCCGCCTGCCAGGCGGCGTTCCAGAGGTTGAGGACACGGTCGTCCCGGAAGGCCTCGGGGGCCACGGCGAGGCAACGCTGCCAGGCGTCGGCCCAGGACGTGTCTGATTTGAGGGTGAGGGTGGATGCCATTCGGTTTGCTCCGCTCTCGGTGCACAGTCGGGGGCGGGGGTATAACGGTGCGAGGCGACGCGATTTCACAACGTCACCTCTGCTCAACTATGAGTGACGTCACGCCTCTGCTGCCAGTACGGCCAGTACCAGTTGCGCCGTCTCGGTCGGCGTACCGCCCACGCGGACTCCGGCCGCCTCCAGTGCCTCCTTCTTCGCCTGTGCCGTGCCGGACGAACCGGAGACGATCGCGCCCGCATGGCCCATCGTCCTGCCCTCGGGCGCGGTGAATCCGGCGATGTAACCGACGACGGGTTTGGTGACGTGCTCACGGATGTACGCGGCGGCGCGTTCCTCGGCGTCGCCGCCGATCTCCCCGATCATCACGACAAGTTCGGTCTCGGGGTCTGCTTCGAAAGCCGCCAGGCAGTCGATGTGAGTCGTGCCGACCACGGGATCGCCGCCGATGCCCACACAGGTCGAGAAGCCGATGTCGCGGAGTTCGTACATGAGTTGGTACGTGAGCGTGCCCGACTTGGACACCAGGCCGATGCGGCCGGACTTGGTGATGTCGGCGGGGATGATGCCCGCGTTGGACTGTCCGGGAGTGATCAGGCCCGGACAGTTGGGGCCGATGATCCGGGTGCCCTTCGTCTTCGCGTACGTGGTGAAGGCGACCGAGTCGTGGACGGGAATGCCCTCCGTGATGACCACGGCGAGTGCGATGCCCGCGTCGGCGGCCTCCACAACTGCCGCTTTGGTGAAGGCGGGTGGCACGAAGACGACGGTGACGTCGGCGCCGGTCGCCTCGATGCCGTCCCGTACGGAGCCGAAGACGGGCACGGCCCGGTCGTCGAAGTCGACGGTCTGCCCGGCCTTGCGCGGGTTGACGCCGCCGACGACGTCGGTGCCGGCCGCGAGCATGCGCCGGGTGTGCTTCATGCCCTCGCCGCCGGTCATGCCCTGGACGAGGACCTTGCTCTCCTTGGAGAGGTAGATGGCCATGTCCCGCTCCTTCAGCCTGCGTTGGCGAGTTCGGCGGCGCGGTGCGCGGCGCCGTCCATGGTGGTGGCCTGCTGGACCAGGGGGTGCGCGCGGTCGTCGAGGATCGCGCGGCCGCGTGCGGCGTTGTTTCCGTCGAGGCGTACGACCAGCGGCTTGGTCAACTGGACGGTTTCCAGGGCCTGCACGATGCCGTCGGCGACCGCGTCGCAGGTGGTGATGCCGCCGAAGACGTTGACGAAGACGGACTTGACGGAAGGGTCGGAGAGGATGACGGAGAGGCCGTCGGCCATGATCTGGGCACTCGCTCCGCCGCCGATGTCGAGGAAGTTGGCGGGGCGCGCGCCGCAGCCGGCGACCACGTCGAGGGTCGACATGACCAGGCCCGCGCCGTTGCCGATGATGCCGACCTCGCCGTCCAGCTTCACGTAGTTGAGGCCCTTCTCGGCTGCAGCCGCCTCCAGCGGGTCGTCGTGAGCCGACTCCTGTTCGCCCCAACGGGCCTGCCGGAATTGGGCGTTGTCGTCGAGAGTGACCTTGCCGTCGAGGGCGAGGATCTGCCCCTGGGCGGTACGCACGAGAGGGTTCACCTCGACGAGGACGGCGTCCTCGCGGATGAGTACATCCCAGAGCCTGACCAGGACGTCGACGGTCTGCGCGGGTAGTCGGGCCGCATCGGCGATCTGCGCCGCCTTCGCCGAGGTGACGCCCTCGGCCGGGTCGACGGGGATGCGCGCCACGGCGTCGGGCCTGGTCGCGGCCACTTCCTCGATCTCCATGCCGCCCTCGGCCGAGGCGATCGCGAGGAAGCGGCCGGCTGCGCGGTCGAGTACGTAACTGACGTAGAACTCAGCTTCGATGTCGACCGGTTGGGCCAGCATCACCGTGCCGACGGTGTGGCCCTTGATATCCATGCCGAGGATCTGGCGCGCCGTCAGTTCGGCGGCGGCCGGGTCGGCGGCGAGCTTCACACCGCCCGCCTTGCCGCGTCCGCCGGTCTTCACCTGCGCCTTGACCACGACGCGCCCGCCCAGCCTGCGGGCGATCTCGCGTGCCTCCTTGGACGAGTCCGTGACCTCGGCCCGCGGCACCAAGATGCCGTGGTCCTCGAAGAGTTGCCTTGCCTGGTGTTCGTACAGGTCCATTCCGGCTCCTGCCTCAAAAGTGCCGCACGCCCCCTGGACACCACCCACCGGATGCGGGATAACAAGCTTCATACAGTATTCGTCGACTGTATGCAATCAACCGCGACGGCATCCACGAGCAGTGCGCGAACCGTGTCCGACGTGCAGGTTCGCGTGCCCGATCCCCTACGAAGGGACAGGACTTCGCCATGCCCGACGACAACAGCCAGAACCTCATCTCCGGTGGGCACTTGGTCGCCAAGGCACTCAAAGCCGAGGGTGTGGAGGTCATTTACACCCTGTGCGGCGGCCACATCATCGATATCTACGACGGCTGCGTCGACGAAGGCATAGAGGTCGTCGACGTACGCCACGAACAGGTCGCCGCCCACGCCGCCGACGGCTACGCACGCATCACCGGCAAGCCCGGCTGCGCGGTCGTCACCGCCGGGCCCGGCACGACCGACGCCGTGACGGGTGTCGCCAACGCCTTCCGTGCGGAGTCCCCCATGCTGCTGATCGGCGGCCAAGGAGCGCACACGCAGCACAAGATGGGGTCCCTTCAGGACCTGCCGCATGTCGACATGATGACGCCGATCACGAAGTTCGCGGCGACCGTCCCGGACACAGCACGCGCCGCCGACATGGTGTCCATGGCGTTCCGCGAGTGCTACCACGGCGCGCCCGGGCCCTCCTTCCTGGAGATCCCGCGCGATGTGCTCGACGCCAAGGTGCCGGCCGAGAAGGGCCGGGTCCCCGCAGCAGGCAAGTACCGGGCCTCGACCCGCTCGGCCGGCGACCCGGAGGCGATCGAGAAGCTCGCCGACCTGCTCGTGCACGCCGAGAAGCCCGCGATCCTGCTGGGCAGCCAGGTGTGGACGACCCGCGGCACCGAGGCCGCCATCGACCTCGTACGCAGCCTGAACGTCCCCGCCTATATGAACGGCGCGGGACGCGGCACCCTGGCGCCCGGGGACCCGCACCACTTCCAGCTCTCCCGCCGGTACGCCTTCTCCAACGCCGATGTCATCGTCATCGTCGGTACGCCCTTCGACTTTCGCATGGGCTACGGAAAGCGGCTGTCGCCGGACGCGACCGTCGTGCAGATCGACCTCGATTACCGGACCGTCGGCAAGAACCGGGACATCGACCTCGGGATCGTCGGCGACGCGGGGCTGATCCTGAAGTCGGTCACCGAGGCCGCCTCCGGGCGCCTCAACGGGGGCGCGTCGAAGCGCAAGGAGTGGCTCGACGAGCTGCGCACGGCCGAGCAGACGGCCATCGAGAAGCGGCTGCCCAGCCTGAAGTCGGATGCCTCGCCCATCCACCCGTACCGGCTGGTCAGCGAGATCAACGACTTCCTCACCGAGGACTCGATCTACATCGGCGACGGCGGCGACATCGTCACCTTCTCCGGTCAGGTCGTGCAGCCCAAGTCACCCGGGCACTGGATGGACCCGGGCCCGCTGGGCACGCTCGGCGTCGGCGTCCCGTTCGTGCTCGCGGCCAAGCAGGCGCGGCCCGACAAGGAGGTCGTCGCCCTCTTCGGAGACGGCGCGTTCTCGCTCACCGGCTGGGACTTCGAGACCCTCGTCCGCTACAACCTCCCCTTCGTCGGCATCGTCGGCAACAACTCCTCGATGAACCAGATCCGTTACGGCCAGAAGGCCAAGTACGGCGAGGCACGCGAGCGAGTCGGCAACACCCTCGGCGACGTCCACTACGACAAGTTCGCCCAGATGCTCGGCGGTTACGGCGAGGAGGTCCGCGACCCCGCCGACATCGGCCCCGCCCTGAGGCGCGCCCGCGAGTCGGGCAAGCCGTCCCTGATCAACGTCTGGGTCGACCCGGACGCGTACGCCCCCGGAACCATGAACCAGACGATGTACAAGTGAGGTGCCCGCCATGACCAGCACCGCGACGCACACCGCGACCGACACCGCGACGACCACCGGGCCCAAGGCTCTCGAAGGCATCCGTGTCCTCGACATGACGCACGTCCAGTCGGGCCCCTCCGCAACCCAGTTGCTGGCCTGGCTCGGGGCGGACGTGGTCAAGCTGGAGGCGCCGACCGGTGACATCACGCGCAAGCAGCTGCGTGACCTCCCGGACGTCGACTCCCTCTACTTCACGATGCTCAACTGCAACAAGCGGAGCATCACCCTCAACACCAAGACCGAGCGCGGCAAGGAGATCCTCACCGAGCTGATCCGGCGCTCGGACGTCATGGTCGAGAACTTCGGACCGGGCGCGATCGACCGCATGGGCTTCACCTGGGACCGCATCCAGGAGATCAATCCGCGTATCGTCTATGCCTCCATCAAGGGGTTCGGGGACGGCCCGTACACCAACTTCAAGGCGTACGAGGTCGTCGCTCAGGCCATGGGCGGGTCGATGTCGACCACCGGGTTCGAGGACGGGCCGCCGCTGGCGACGGGGGCCCAGATCGGGGACTCGGGCACGGGCATCCACGCCGTGGCGGGGATTCTCGCGGCGCTGCTTCAGCGGGAGAACACCGGGCGCGGTCAGCGGGTCAATGTGGCCATGCAGCACGCTGTGCTCAACCTCTGCCGGGTGAAGCTGCGCGATCAGCAGCGCCTGGCACACGGCCCGCTCGCTGAATATCCAAACGACGATTTCGGCGACGAAGTTCCCCGGTCCGGCAACGCGTCCGGCGGCGGCCAGCCCGGCTGGGCCGTCAAGTGCGCGCCGGGCGGGCCGAACGACTACGTGTACGTCATCGTGCAGCCCGTCGGCTGGAAGCCGATCTGCGAGCTCATCGGACGGCCGGAACTGGCGGACGACCCCGAGTGGGCGACACCGGAGGCGCGACTGCCGCAGCTCAACAAGATGTTCCAGCTGATCGAGGAGTGGTCGGCCACGCTCCCCAAGTGGGAGGTCCTGGAGAAACTCAACGCCCACAACATCCCCTGCGGGCCGATCCTGTCGACCAAGGAGATCATCGAGGATCCGTCGCTGGTCGCCAACGAGATGGTCGTCAAGGTGCCGCACCCCGAGCGGGGCGAGTTCGTGACCGTGGGCAGTCCGCTGAAGCTCTCCGACTCCCCCGTGGACGTGGCCAGTTCGCCGCTGCTCGGCGAGCACAACGAAGAGGTGTACGTCGGCGAGCTGGGCCTCGGCGACCAGGAGCTGCGCCTGCTCAAGTCGAACGGAGTGATCTGATTGATGGCCGAAGACCGGGTGCTGAGGGTGCGTACGCTCCTCGACTCCGTACGGGCCGAGGGCCGGACCGCGCTGACCGCGCCCGAGGGCAAGGTGATCGCCGACGCGTACGCGATCGCCGTCCCCGGCGAGGAGTTGGCGACGGACGTCGACGAGGCGGTCGCGTATGCGGCGCGGTTCGGCGGGCCTGTGGTGATGAAGATCGTCTCCCCGGACATCCTGCACAAGACCGACGCGGGTGGCGTGATCGTGGGGGTGGAGGGCGCGACCGACGTCAGGGCCGCCTTCCGCAAAATCATCGACAACGCGCGCGCGTACGCGCCCGATGCCCGTATCGAGGGCGTACAGGTGCAGGAACTGCTGCCTCAGGGGCAGGAGGTCATCGTCGGAGCGGTGACCGATCCGACGTTCGGGAAAGTCGTCGCCTTCGGGCTCGGCGGAGTGCTGGTGGAGGTTCTGAAGGACGTCACTTTCCGCCTCGCCCCCGTAGACGCCGACGAAGCGCTGTCGATGCTGGACTCGATCCGCTCGGCGGAGATCCTGCACGGGGTACGTGGCGCGCCGGCCGTGGACCGGTGGGCGATCGCCGAGCAGATCCGCCGGGTCTCCGAACTCGTCGCGGACTTCCCGGAGATCGCCGAGGTGGACCTCAATCCGGTGATCGCCACCTCGGAGGGGGCGGTCGCGGCGGACATCCGCGTGATCCTCGCGGACTCCGCCCCCAAGGAGCGCCGCAAGTACACGCGCGAGGAGATCCTCACCTCCATGCGCCGGCTGATGCAGCCCTCCTCGGTCGCCGTCATCGGTGCCTCCAACGAGCAGGGCAAGATCGGCAATTCGGTGATGCGCAACCTTGTCGACGGCGGCTTCTCCGGAGAGATCCACCCGGTGAACCCCAAGGCCGATGACATCTTGGGCCGCAAGGCGTACAAGAGTGTCACCGACGTTCCCGGCGAGGTGGATGTGGCGGTCTTCGCGATCCCCGCCAAGTTCGTGGCCTCGGCCCTGGAGGAGGTGGGACGCAAGGGGATCCCCAACGCCGTACTGATCCCCTCCGGGTTCGCGGAAACGGGTGAGCAGCAGCTCCAGGACGAGATCGTGGCGATCGCCGAGCGGCACGGTGTGCGGCTGCTCGGGCCGAACATCTACGGCTACTACTCGACGTGGCAGGACCTGTGCGCCACGTTCTGCACGCCGTACGACGTCAAGGGCGGCGTCGCGCTCACCTCGCAGTCCGGTGGCATAGGGATGGCCATTCTGGGCTTCGCGCGCACTACGAAGACGGGTGTTTCGGCGATCGTGGGGCTCGGCAACAAGTCTGACCTGGACGAGGACGACCTGCTGACCTGGTTCGGAGAGGACCCCAACACCCAGTGCATCGCTATGCACTTGGAGGATCTCAAGGACGGGCGCGCCTTCGTGGAGGCGGCGCGGGCGACCGTCCCCAAGAAGCCGGTGGTCGTCCTGAAGGCGGGCCGTACGGCGGCCGGCGCCAAGGCCGCGGGCTCGCACACGGGCGCTCTCGCGGGCGACGACGCCGTGTACGACGACATCCTGAAGCAGGCCGGTGTCATCCGGGCCCCCGGGCTGAACGACATGCTGGAGTACGCGCGCGCGTTGCCCGTGCTTCCGGCCCCTCAGGGCGACAACGTCGTGATCATCACGGGCGCCGGCGGCAGTGGCGTACTGCTGTCCGACGCGGTGACCGACAACGGCCTCTCCTTGATGGAGATTCCGCCGGACCTGGACGAGGCCTTCAGGAAGTTCATCCCGCCCTTCGGAGCCGCCGGGAACCCGGTGGACATCACCGGCGGCGAGCCCCCGTCGACGTACGAGGCGACGATCCGGCTGGGCCTTGAGGACCCGAGGATCCACTCGCTCGTCCTCGGCTACTGGCACACCATCGTGACCCCTCCCATGGTCTTCGCCGAGCTCACCGCGCGCGTGGTCGCCGAATTCCGGGAGCGCGGCATCGAGAAGCCGGTGGTGGCGTCGCTCGCGGGCGACGTCGAGGTCGAGGAGGCGTCCCAGTACCTCTTCGAGCGGGGCGTCGTGGCGTACCCGTACACGACCGAGAAGCCGGTGGCCGTGCTGGGCGCGAAGTACCGCTGGGCTCGGGCGGCAGAGAGGCTGCGGGCCGAAGGCCCTCCGGTAGGGCGGTGGCGGGAGACGGGTGGGCGGTTGGGGGGCGGTCGATGAACTGAGCGACGGCCCGAACCACGGGGCCTGCGGTGACCGCTCGCCGCGGGCCCCGGCGCGAAGAGAACGGACAGGGGGCGCTGGCCAGACTTCTTCCACGCGAAGGGTTCGATCGACATGGCGACAACTGACATCTCCACATCCGTCCCCTACAGGGAGGTGACGGACGCCAACGGCCGGATGTACCGGATCGGTGAATCCGACATCGACATCATGGGCCGCAAACGCAAGTGGATGGTCATCCTGCCCTGGGTGGGCATGATGGGCATCAGCTCGGCGGAGTACGCGTTCGCCTCCGCCGAGGACACACTGCACCAGGCACATCTCTGGTCCGAAGGCAGCATCTTCTGGATGCTGACCACCTGGGTGTTCTTCCAGGCCGCGGTGGCCTTCCCGGCGGGACGGCTGCGTGAGACCGGCAAGCTGCCGGCCCGCTGGGCGATGGTCCTCGGCGCCGTCGGAACGCTCTTCGGCTATCTGTCGCTGGCCTACGCGCCGAGCGTCATACTCGCCTTCATCGGCTTCGGCATGTTCAGCGGTATGGGCGCGGGCATGGTGTACGCCACCTGCGTCAACATGGTCGGCAAGTGGTACCCGGAACGCAAGGGCGGCAAGACCGGCTTCGTCAACGGCGGCTTCGCCTACGGCTCGGTGCCCTTCGTCTTCCTGTTCACCAACGTGATGGACGTCTCCAACTTCAAGGTCATCCTGGTCGCGGTCGGCGTCTTCCTCGCCGGTGTCGTGGCCGTCGCCGGCTTCTTCTTCAGGGACCCGCCGAAGAACTGGTGGCCTGCCGAGATCGACCCGCTGAACCCGCCGGATGACCCGCGCGCACGTCGCTCCCTGGAGAAGAATCCGCCGGCCGTCCACCAGTACAGCCCGATGGAGGCCTGGAAGACTGGCCGGGTCGCGCTGATGTGGTTCTGTCTCGCCTGCACCTCGGGCGTGAACATCTTCGGTATCTCCTTCCAGATCGACATCGGCAAGGAGGCAGGCTTCGCCGGCGGGATCGTGGCCACCGCCATGTCACTCAAGGCAATCGTCAACGGCACTGGGCGCGGTGTGATCGGCTGGCTCTCCGACCTCTACGGCCGCAAGAAGTGCCTGCTGTACGTCTGCGTCATTCTGGGCGCTGCCCAGTTCGGCATCCTCTGGTCGGCCGAGGCCGAGAACCTTCCGCTGTTCCTGATCTTCTCCGCCATCTCCGGCTTCGGTGGTGGCGCCATCTTCCCGATGTTCGCGGCGATGACCGCCGATTACTTCGGTGAAAACAACAACGCGACCAACTACGGCATGGTCTACAGCTCGAAGCTCGTGTCCGGCCTCGGCGCGGGTATGGGCTTCGTGGTCGTCGACGCCTGGGGGCTCGACGGCGCCTTCATCCTGGCCGGCTGCATCTCGTTCTTCGCCGGATTCGTGGCGCTCTTCCTGACCCCACCGGGACGACCCAAGACCAGGGGCAGTGGCGGGATCAAGCCGAATCCCCAGCCGATCAGCCGGGAGATGGACTGAGACAACGGCGGGGCGGCCCACAGCGCGCGCCCTCCCTTCGGCAGCCCGGTGTGCCGAAGGGAGGGCGCGCGCTGTGGGAACTGTCAGCACTTCTCGCGCAGGGAGTGCAGATGCTCGCTGGAGCGGCGGGCGAAGGTGAACGACTCGGCGGGGTTGTCGTGTTCGGCCTGCCAGTGGTGGGCGAGGCGGTGGCCCTTCAGGCGCGTGACGCCGGAGATGAAGCGCTTGTAGTCGATGTCGCCGTCGCCGACGTCGGTCATCTGGTAGCCGAAGGGGTTCGACGGGTCGCTGACGCCGTCCTTCACGTGGAACAGCGGGTAGCGGTTGGGCCGCTTCAGCACGTAGTCGAGAGGCTCGAAGGGCGCCGGAGTGCCGTCGACCCGCTTGGAGAAGCGGAACTGGCCCACATAGGCCCAGTAGATGTCCATCTCCAGGTAGACGAGTTTCGGGTCGGTCTCGGCGAGCAGCACGTCGTAGAGGCGGACCTTCGGCTTGTCGGTGGCGAAGGAGAACTCCTCGGAGTGGTTGTGCTGGTAGAACTTCATGCCGCGCGCCCTCGCCGCCGCGCCGTAGGTGTTGAACTCCTCGGCGGCGCGCTTCCACGCGTCGACGGTCGAGCCGTAGCGGAACGGGTTCGACGCGGTGCCGATGTGCTTGAGACCGAGGGCCTGGGCGTCGTCGAGGACCTTGTTGAGGTTCTGCGCGAAGGTGTACGCGTTCGGGTCGCTGGAGTAGTAGCCGACGTGGCTGCCGATGGGGTTCAGGCCGTGGTCGCGGGCCAGCCGCTTGAGCTGGGCGAGCGTGATGGGTCCCGCCGAGCCCTGGGTGTATCCGGCGAACTCGACCTCGTCGTACCCGTACTTCTTCAACTCGGCGAAGACGGGGGCGAAGCCGAGCGTGGAGACCTTGTCGCGGAGGCTGTAGAGCTGGATGCCGAGCCGGCCGGGCGGCAGGACGGGGCGGCTCCGGCCCGCTTCGGCGGCCGTGGCGGGGGTGGCGGCGGTGCCGAGCAGGGCTGCGGCGGTGGCGCCCGCGGCCACGCCGAGCATGCCTCTTCTGCTGAGGCGGTGGGTGAGTTCGGGGTCGTCGTTCTTGCTGGTGACGGCCGTGAAGGCGGTGCGGCTGGAGCGGCTCATGCCTGGAACTCCTCGGTGTCGAAGGGCGTTGTCAGTGGTGAGTGCTTCACTTGTGACCAGTTGGAAGAGACAGGTCGGGTGGGACCGCGGGCCATGGCGTGCCCTCGGCGCCGATCAGTCGAGACGGGACAGATGGAGCAGGAGCGATTTCATGTCGGTGGCTGCGAGGCGGCCGTCGACAGTGCGGGGGGGGAGCAGATGGGGAGCGGACGTTCGTCGTCGCTCGTGGGGATGCGGCCGTGGCTGCCGCGAATAGGTGACGGGGCGAGGGGCACGACCGTCACGCCATAGCGCCTGGGCTGGCTCACGGTTCGGTTCACGGACTGGGTCACGGCAGCTCCTTCAGGCCGAGGTCCGTCAACAGATCGCGGGCGAGGGTCAGTTCAGCGGCGATTCCGTCCGCGAGCTGGGCACGGCCGCGTGGGCGCAGCTCGGGCGGAAGGGCCTGCCAGGTGTACGTCTCGACCTCCAGATGACGGGTGAGCGGATGTGGGCCGCCCATCAGCCGGGTCAGTACGTCCTTGAGTACGGGCAGCGTGGAAGTGAGTGGCGCGTCGGGCGTCGCGTGCAACGGGACGTGGAAGTGGGCGCGCCACGGGGAGGTGTCCGGCAGAGCGTCGCCCTTGAGGGCTTCGCCGAGGTCGTCGGTCCCGGCGAGGCCGGCCTCGCCGGTGGTGCCGGCCCGGGTCTGGTGCAGGAAGCGGGGCTCGTCGAAGGCGGAGAGGGCCTCGCGTACTTCGGGAAGGTGAGGGTGTTCGGCGTGCAGTGCGGCTGAGAGCTGGGACTTGACGATGGGGACGCGGGCGGTGGTCAGCGCGTCCAGGGCGGTGTGTGGATCTTCGAAGGAGGTGGCGAGATGACAGGTGTCGACGCAGAGGCCGATGCGGTGGTGGTCGATCACGGTGAGCGGGGCGATGGCATCGGTGGTGGTTTCCACGATGCAGCCGGGCTCCGGCTCCAAGCCGATACGGATGGAGCGGCCGGTCAACTCCTCCAGGGCGTCGAGGCGTTCGGCCAGGGTGGCGAGGGCCGTGTGGGCCTGGACGGCACGGGTGTCGTCATAGGCGGTGCGCCAGGCCAGCGGCAGGGTGGAGATGCTGCCCTCGGTGACGTCGTCGGGCAGCAGGCCGGCGAGGACACGGGCCAGGGCGGTGGTGTGCTCGAGACGCTCGACGTCGGCCCAGTCCGGCTTGTACACGCGGTACTTGACCTCTTCGGCACCGAAGCCTTCGTACGGGAAGCCGTTGAGCGTGACGACTTCAAGGCCTCGGGCATCGAGTTCCGTGCGCAGCCGGCGCAGGGCGGACGGGTCGCGCACGAGGGCGTGGGCGGCGTCCTTGGCCAGCCACAGGCCGATACCGAGACGATCGCGGCCGAGGCGCCGGCGTACGGGTTCGCAGTGGTCGCGGAGTTGAGCGAGGACGCCGTCGAGGGTTTCGGCCGGGTGGACGTTGGTGCAATACGCGAGGTGGACGGTCGAGCCGTCGGGGTGCCGGAAGCGCATGGGTTACGCCTCCGAGGTGGCCGCGTCGGTGACCGGGGTGCCGCGGAGGATGGAGTTGCCCTCGTGGGTGGCGTCCGTGTCGGCGACGTCAAGGGCGAGTCGGCCGCTGAGTCCGTAGAAGGCGACGGGGTTGCGCCACAGCACCTGGTCGACGTCGTCCTCGGTGAAACCTGCCTCGAGCATGGCGTCGCCGACCTTGCGGGTCTTGAGGGGGTCGCTTCTGCCCCAGTCGGCCGCGGAGTTGACCAGGACCTTCTCGGGCCCGTACTCCCGCAGCACGGCGACCATCCGCTCCTCGTCCATCTTGGTGTCCGGATAGACGGAGAACCCGAGCCAGCAACCGCCGTCCTTGGCCTCCTTGACCGTGGTCTCGTTGAGGTGGTCGACCAGCACCCGGTCCGGAGGCAGCGCGGACTCCCGGACGACGTCGAGGGTGCGGCGCAGGCCCGCGAGCTTGTCCCGGTGCGGGGTGTGGACGAGGGCGGGCAGGGCATGGTCGGCGGCGAGCTGAAGCTGGAAAGCCAGTGCGCTGTCCTCGGCGGGGGTCATCGAGTCGTAGCCGATCTCACCGACGGCCACGACCTGGTCCTTGACGAGATACCGGGGCAGTTCGTCGAGGACCGGCACACAGCGGGGGTCGTTCGCCTCCTTGGGGTTGAGGGCGAGCGTGCAGTGGTGGGCGATGCCGTACTGGGCGGCGCGGAAGGGTTCCCAGCCCAGAAGTGAGTCGAAGTAGTCGAGGAAGGAGGCGGGTGAGGTGCGGGGCTGGCCGAGCCAGAAGGAGGGTTCGACAACCGCTCGCACGCCGGCCGCATACATGGCCTCGTAGTCGTCGGTGGTCCGTGACGTCATATGAATGTGGGGGTCGAAGATGCGCATCAGGACTCCTTGCCGGACGGGGTGCCGGGGTGGTCCGACGTTGCCGAAACGGTCGGCACATCGTTCCCGGGCTCGGTCAGGGCCAGGACGCGGTACAGGTCCTCGGGCACGGGACGGCCCGCGGCGGAGCGTTCGTCGGCGTAGTCGCCGAGCATGCGGGCCAGTTCGAAGTCGGCGCGGGCGCGGCGGGGCAGGTCGGCCACCGCGTCGATGGGGACGCCGGTGAACAGGCACTTCAGGACCGCGTGCCGCCAGTTGTGGGCATCCAGATGCCGGGCGGCGTACGGGCCGACGGCCGCGGCCAGGAGCCGGGTGTCGTTGGTGCGCAGGGCGTCCTCGACGATCGGCAGGGCGTCGGGGCCCGGTACGAGGTCGGGGAGAGCGTGCAGAACGGCGCGGCGTTCGGCGGCGGTGCCCTGGCGGTAGACGCGGGCCAGGGTGTCGGCATCGGCCTGAGCAGCGTGCAGGAGGAGGACGCGGGCGGCGTCGGCGTGCTCGGGTCCGCAACGGCGGCCGGCTTCGGCGATGCGCAACTCCCAGGCGGAGATGGGCCCGTGACTGCCCGGGTGGGCCGCCGCCTCATCCAGGGCACGGTCCAGCCAGGCGCGGGCGGTGGCGTCCAGCTGGGAGTTCAGGCGGGCGTGCAGGGCGGCGGCGGCTTCCGTCGGCTCCGGCGTGGCGGGAGAAGGGGCGGTGGGAGAAAGAGCGGCGGCGTTGTGGAGGTGGTTCACGGGGTTCTCCCTTCGGAGGCGGCGGGGCCCTCGCCGGGGATCGGGGTCTCGTCGGGGACGTGGGCGCTGTCCGGGTCTTGGGAACCGTCAGCACCTTGGAATCCCTCAGGGTCTTGGGACTCGCCAAGGTCTTGGGACCCGTCAGCGATGTGGGAGTTGTCGGAGTCCTGGGAGCTGCCGGGCTCCTGAGCCTTGAGACCAGCGGCCGCATCGTGCAGGAACTGAAGGGATTGCTTGGCGAGTTGAGGGCCGGCGTGGGAGTGGCGGGGCAGTTCGACGACGATCAGGCCCCGATAGGGGGTGGTGGCCAGGGCTTCGAGTACGGGCGGGAAGTCGATCTCTCCGTCGCCGAAGGGGAGGTGTTCATGGAGGCCGCGGCGCATGTCCTCGATCTGGACGTGGCGGAGCCAGGGGGCGGCGGCGCGTACGCACTCCGCGGGTGAGAGGGGTTCGAGGCACTGGCAGTGGCCGATGTCGAGGGTGAGACCAAGGGCGTCGGGGCTGCCCAAGGTTCGGCGGAGACGGTGGAAGTCGGTGAGGGTGGCGAGGAGATGACCGGGTTCGGGTTCGATGGCGAGGGGGATGCCGGCGGTGGTGGCGGTGTCGAGGACGGGGGTGAGTGATTCGGCGAGGCGTTTCCAGGCGGTGTCCTCGTCCGTGTCCTCGGGGGTGATCCCGCTGAAGCAGTGCACGGCGTGGGCGCCCAGGTCGGTGGCTACCTGGACCGCCCGGATCAACAGGTCGACGCGTCGGGCCCGTTGCTCCGGATCCGGGTCGAGGAGCGATGGACCGTGCTTGCGCCACGGGTCGAGGACGTAGCGGGCGCCGGTCTCGATGGTGACGCTCAGTCCGAGTTCGTCCAGCCTGCGGGCGACTCGACGGGTGCGGGCCGCGAGGTCTGGGGCGAGCGGGTCCAGGTGCATGTGGTCGAGGGTCAGTCCTACGCCGTCGTAGCCGAGGTCGGCGAGGAGGGAGAGGGCGTCGTTCAGGCGGAGATCGGTGAGGCCGTTGGTGCCGTAGCCGTAGCGAAGGGGGTGATCGTCGGGCTGCGGACCGGAAGCCGAAGCGCTCATCGTCGCCCCACGCCCCAGCCCCCTCAT